>NZ_JBQHTM010000039.1:0-35010 GCF_052065695.1 Intestinimonas sp. HCP28S3_D6 | reverse complement strand
AGCAGATAAATAATGGCTATTTTGCACTGAAATCACCTTAACCAAGCGCAAATGGCGGCTAATACATTGAGTAGAAACAGGATAAAGGCTTTTATTCAGAGGTTCCTTAGAGAAGATATTATCAAATGCCCTGCGGATGTCCTCAATGTGGAGGCAACAAAAACATCCCGAACCAAACATGGGAAGCTGTCCCACAAGAAATCCATCTTCCTCCAGTTCGCTACATTCCTCATACAGCAGTTGATTCAGAAATTGCCCGCCATCAATTACTTCTTGAAGATAATCATGTTCATTTCTGCGGTCTGTGACAAACTCATGAAATAACTCGTCCGTCAAAATCTTCATCTGATGGGCTTTCTCAGAAGCCTTTTCCAGATAAATTTCATACTGCGTTTCTGTCAATTCCTTTTTATGTATCAATATCTCCAGATACCCAGTCAACTTAGTCAAAGGTGTTCGAATATCATGTGAGAGGGAGGCAACCAACTGTTCGCTTTCTTCCCTCATTCGTTCCTCATTTTCCAACAAAGCCAATAGGGACATACGCATAGATTCAATCTCATTTCCAAGCTCCGCGATTTCATCCCTACCGCTGACCTCAATCCGGCTGTTTCTGCCCGACTGAGCAGACAGGAGGACTTGCTGATAGAGCTTTTTAATGCGGTGCATGGTATAGACTGTAAACGGAATGACAATTCCCAAAAACAGCAAAATCCCAATTACCATACCAGCGGTATCCCACCAGAAGAAGTAGGTATTTCCTGGAGAATATGAAGTAGCATAAATGAAACCGTCTGAGCAGATGATTGGTTCGTATTCATCTTCCTCATCTAAAACTGATTTCCCATCTTCATAAAGGAATGCTGGCCCTGTAAACAGAATAATATCAGAGTTTTCTTTGTTCCACTTCGTATCTGTCAAAGCCTCTTGCATGGAAAGCCCTCTTTCTGTTACATACTTCTGAAAATCTTCCACAGCAGACGCACTTTGTTTATCCCAATAGGCATCAAATCTGGTGTCATAGAAGAACCATGTGGCTACTGTATTGGCTACTAAGTAATTCCCCAGCCATGCAAAGGCAAAAGCAATAGCCGCCACAGTTAACAGTTTTATACCTAATCGTCGGGAGATACATCTAATCAGGTTATTCAATACGATACCCCTTTCCCCACACTGTTACAAGGTGGATTGGGCGCCTGGGGTCATCCTCAATTTTATCCCGCAACCGGCGGATAAAGACCATGACGGAGTTGCTGTCGGTGGATAGAAAAGGTTCTTCCCAAACACTTTCATATATGTTCTGCGCTGAGAAAATCTGGCCGGAGTGAGCCAATAGCAAGCGCAATATACGGTATTCCGTTGAGGTCAGATCCAGCTCTTTTCCTTGCTTCCATGCCATATTGCGGCAGAAGTCAATGCGTAAACCACCCCATTCGATATATTCTGGTGCTGGCACTTTTTTGCCTTGGTAGACCTTATATCTCCGCAGCAGGCCTTTAACCCGTGCAATCAACTCTGGATAGGAAAACGGCTTGGCCAGATAGTCGTCTCCACCGGAGGAATACCCCAGCACAAGGTCAGAGCTTTGAGTTCTTGCGGTCAGAAATAGGATCGGCACATTTGACGATTCCCGAATTATTCTGCTCACACGATACCCAGATATGCCCGGCATCATCACATCAAGAATGATTAAATCTACATTGGCGGTCAATAATTTCAGCGCATCCTCGCCAGATGCAGCTTCAACCACCTCAAAATTTTCATTTGATAATAGAACGGAAATAACTTCTCTTATTTCTTTGTCATCATCTACCACCATAATTCGTGCTTTCTCATCTATAACGCTTTTCATAGCCAGCCTCCGTGGATGTTAGTTATATTTTCATAGACCATAATTTTACACTTTAAGATTGTATCATATAATTTCTGGTTACAGTAGATGATAAATGCTGACAATTTCTTAATATGAGCAGTTTTCAGGTAGTAGGTTACATTATTACGCTATTTTTTGCTATTGCAGTGTCGGGATTTATAAAAGCAATTGTGAGTCCACATCTCTCTGCATACCTCACGGTCTGCATTGTACCAGACCTCAACTTACGCTCATTGTCATAAACCGCTACTAAGTAGTTCGCATGATCTATCATATAGCAGTTCCGCTTGATGTAGCTCTCCCGGCAGTCCTCTTTTCCTGCCACTACACAGTCGGAACACATCCGCAGGAGAAAAGCCATCCGGCGTTTGCTCCGCTCATCCCATTTGGCGTCGTGGCCCTCAAAGGGTAGCACCACCAGCTCTATATCCCATATTCCGACTGCTCTTTTAGCCGTAGAATCAGCTTACCGACCCACATATCCACACCCAGGGCACAACTTATAAAAAGGCATTAGACGGTAAACTGATAGTCCCGATCCGGCTCATTGGTCAGGTAGCAGTCGATCCCGTCAATGGCATAATGCTCGCCGGTGGAGGCCGCCTCATAAACATTGAGCAGGAGCTGAAGGTGCCGGTTGGTGTTGACCTCAATGTAGGCGACCTCCGCGCCTCTGGCGGTCAACCACGCCGCCAGATTGAACGCTGTCACCGTCACGCCGCTTCTGCGCTGCGCCCCTGCAACGGCAATACGGATATTTTTAGCGTTCCAGCGGTACTGTGAGATTTACTGATCTCACTAAGATTGTAACTCTGTGTGTTTCAGAATTACATAAACAGAATGGAAGGTTACCTACCCAAAATGGAAGGTTTTAGAGTTTTGCCTCCAATTCAGACAAAAATGCAATGGTCATTCGCAGGTTCTGCTTCTGATCCATAGCTTTAAATTCTCTCCCCGACAAAAGATAATCCAGTGAGACATCGAAGAATGCTGCAAGCTCCACAGCCAGTTCAACTGAGCCGGTCTGCTTTCCGTTTTCAATTTTCAGGATGTATGTACTGGTGATGTTCATTTTCTCTGCCAGCTGCTCCTGCGTAAGTCCTCGGCTTTTCCGTAAATTCTCGATTCGAGCGGCATAGCTATCTCTGTTGAAGCCCATAACACTTTCCTCCGTTTTCTGAAATTTGGATGAGACCGAATTTCAGTTCGGAGGATCACGGCACCCAACAGAAAGATTATCATTAAAAAATAAATTGCCGATCCCGTGCAAAAATGGAGAATCGGCAACCTGTGCTTGATCTGCATTAAGAAGTCCAGGGCGGGATACAGGGGCAGCAGGCGGAGGTTTTTCTTCCTTTCTTATATGCCCAGCTTGCGTATCCCGTTTTTTTCTTGACAGTCTTCCTCGTGCTGTCCTGAAAGCAGTGTGACTCGGCTTAACCAGATGGAACAACTTAATGCGGCAGCTGTTATCTGCCATGTTGCATTTCTCCTTGTCCACTTACGCGGCCGGCACACAGACAGCCAGCATCACCCCCTTAAAATTTTTGTTCTTCGGCAAATGCGACTGTCTTGCCGATAATATAATTCAGTTTTATGTATCTCAGGTTTGTTGGTTCATGTATCACGATACACTTAACAAGCGAATTGTGTCGCATTCACCCGCAAAAAGATGTATTGTAGAATATCTTTGAGGTGAACTGCGATGTATGACTTCTCCTATCCATTGGGAAATGCGGTGAAGAGCACACGTTATCAGCGCGGTCTGACCCAGCTTCAGGTAGCAGACATGGCGGATATCGATGTGCGAACCGTGATGAATATTGAGAACTACAAGGCAAATCCTAAGATGGAAGTGCTCTACCCTTTGATCCGTGCCCTCCGTATTGATGCCAGAACCATTTTTAACCCTGAGCAGCAGCGCGCCTGAGCAGCAGCGCGAAACTCCCGCTCTACAACAACTTCGGCTTATGATTGAGGAATGCAGTGAGCAGGAGGCCGAAGCGTTGATCCCGGTGGTGGAATCGGTCATTGCCGCACTCCGGACAAAGGACGCCATTGAGATTGGATGACTATATAAAAAAACAGAGCCTGCTTTTCCCCGGCAGGGGGATCAGCAGGCTCTGTGCTTTAAGCATCCGGCTCGTCGCTCAATACCATCTTCAGTTTTACCACATTGACCATGAATTCCTTTTTACATTTTGGACAGTATAGCGGGAATTTTACTAAAACCGTTTCTTCATATACTTTGACTTTCGTTTTGCTGCCGCACTGAGGACAGCAGATCCATTTTGACTCATGCCGCATAGCAATCACTCATTTATTCGTAGTTGCAAGTTAGATAATTGCAGTCGGTTTTTCTTCATTGATATCCAATCATTCTATGAAAACGCCGCCAATTTCGCCAGCAGATACGCCAGAGAACTATCATAAAAGACGAAATCATCGATCAGTCCGGCATTTTTTGCATCTATGACACGGCTGCATACGGCGGACTGTTCCGGTCTGACCAGAAGCAGGATCTTGAGGTCCTGTTCAACCTGCCGAAGAGGTTGGCAGATCCCGACCGCCTGATCCATATCCGCCTGATCCACAATATCCAATATCACCACATCCGCATGAAAGATATCAACGCCGACCACAGCCTGCGGATAATGGAGCTGGGCCGCCCACAGGAAGTCAAGCTCCGGCTTTGCCTGGATGGCCGCTGACAACCCCTGTCCCAGCACCTTATTGGATGATATAAACAGCACTGTTTTCATGATCGGCACCCTCTATCCAATCCGATAAATACAGATGGTTTTCTGATCGCTCCCGCCTGCTCCGGCTTCCATGAGCCGAGCCTCCACAGCCGCGCCGCCTGACTCAAGCCCAGGGGTCGGCGGACTTAGGGGTGCGGACACCGGTGAGCAGATATTGCTCCCAGAGGAACCATTTCCCATCGCTGCCCCGCTGTCGGAGTTTGATGGGGCGAGGGCTGTCCGCGCCGCCGCAGGGGATAAACAGTTTCATATAGCCCTGCTCCTCACCGGAAACATGGTTGCTTTCCACCCGGATGGTATAGGGCTGGGCGGGTGTGTAATTGTTGTCGGGGGTAGAGCCGGCGAAGTAGGTGAAGGGAAGGTAGGTCTTTCCGTCACGGAAGCGGTCGTTTAAGAAGGAGATCTCCTGTCCGTTCAAAGGACGGGGCCCCCGCAGCCAATTCAGCATATCCGTGCCGATCTGCCGGTCAGCGGCATAGGCGCACAGGGCCAGCACGGTCAGCGCCGCCGTCTGAAAGGGGGTGTCAAGGGCCGCCTCCGGGAGAGCCTGCAGCTGGGCAAGGCTCTCAGGGAGGGCCGCGAAGGTAAAGGTTTCCCGCTTGTTTCCAATGGCTGTGGCTGCCGTCGCCGCGGCATCCACGGCGGACTGCTTTAGCCTGTCAAAAATACTCATACAAATACTCCTTTCACGCCTGTCCCACACTCGTGCGCCTGATGTTCTCTCAGCCATAGGCGCGTATC
This sequence comes from Intestinimonas sp. HCP28S3_D6, assembly GCF_052065695.1. NCBI lineage: Bacteria > Bacillati > Bacillota > Clostridia > Eubacteriales > Intestinimonas > Intestinimonas sp. HCP28S3_D6. The sequence continues at coordinate 29,634 of NZ_JBQHTM010000039.1, read as the reverse complement.
AGATCCATACAGGTCATGCCCTCGCCAAAAAAGGGCGGACACACACCGGTTTCACGATCCTGCTGGATATGGAGAGATTCGCCGGAGGGGTCGATCAGCACCGGGAAGCTGCCGCTCATGCGGGTGCCCGCGCCGTCCGAGAGGTCCAGATACAGGCAGTCGCCCTCCATACGCCAGATGCCGGAATATGAGTATGCATACTCCTGCCCATCCTCCGGCTGATGGTAGAGATCGATGCGTCCGGAATAGTCCGGGTCGCTGTCGCCCCAGCCGAACTCCATGTACCAGTGCTCGCAGGTCCAATTTGTGTAAGCCAACCCCCAGTCTGTGGGCGGCAGCCACCAGTCGTCCCCGGACGGCTCCCAGTCCTCGGGGTAGTCCAACCCGGTCACATAGCCCCAGATGCCGAAATCCATCAGCATGGGAAGGTAGTTCTCCCCGGTGGGCACGATGGGAATGCCGTATTCATCGGTCAGCGGGAGCCACTTCATCTCCACGCTATCGTTTGTCACAAGGACGATCTCCGTGTCCGGTTCATCCCGCCATTGCTCATAATTTACGAATATCAGTACAGGCTGGGCACACTCTTCCCGGTAGAGCACCTCACCCGGTACAGGCCAAACGCCGTTACCAAGAGATTCCCATGTGACATGGTTCACGGCAAGGCTGGTATTCTCATCCCGGGGAACGATGCAGAATAAATCACCCCAACCTGCGCCGAGGATACGTTCGGCCGGTATATGCAGCAGAAACGGCATCGCCTCGACCAATCCGGCACAATTCTCCACCAGCCAGTCCGACAGCGGGGTGGAGTCCCCCTGCTTCCTGTATCCCAGATAGGCGACCGCGCCGGCGTACCGGTCATCGTATGCCATGACGTCATACAACAGGTTCAGGGACTCCTCCGCCAATTCCGCCTCCGCTATTTCTTCCCCGCTGCCGGAGAACACACCCACCCCGGAATCTTTTTCTCCCTTGCTGCCGGAAAGGGTGCCTATCGCACCGTCCGTTTCAACGGGCGGTGTGTCTTCTCCTCCGCAGGCGGACAGGCCAAGGGCCAGTGCCATGCACAAAATCGCCGGGAGAAAGCGGCGCCGGAGCAAATTCTTCATCATCCGGCCTCCTTCTCAGAATTTCCCGCTGCGGCCGCTGCCGCCGCCCCCGCTTTCGCTGTAGGTGCTGCCGCCGCTGCCGCCCGAGCTCTCTTTCTGGATCTTGGTGCGTGTTTCGGTGGTATGGGTGTACCGGTCGTACTGCTTTGTTAGGTGTAAGCCGCCAGCGGTGAGGTACGCATCGGCTTCCGCCTTTTGATGGACGGACTTCATCTTACGCAGCAGCCACAGGCAAACCGTCCCCGCGGCCAGACAGGAGCATCCTGCTGAAATGACGAACCAGATCCAGTAAGGACGGCGCACCGGCTTGCCGGCGTCGGCCTTTGTCAGATATTCCTCACAGGCGTCTAAGTAATTGGAAATGCCGCCATACCAGTCGTCTTCCCCAAAATCTCCAAGGAATCGTTCTTCCAGCTTCTCCTGCCCATATTCATCAAAGGCATACTCGGCGTATTCGCCGTAGACGAACATGGCATAGTTCCGCTTGGCCATGCTCAGGAGCACGATGATCCCATCCCGCCCGCTGCCCATACCGAGCTCATTGCCGTGGTAGAGCTGATAGGTGACCTCATAGACACTGCCGTTTCCGTATTCCGTGTAATCATCCACAAGAGCAAAATAAACGCCGCAATCCTGCTTTTGGGAAATGGCTTCGGCCCGAGCCTCCAGCTTTTCCCACTTCTCATAGGGAAGAAGGTCTGCAGCATCAAATACATACCGCATCGTGACGCTGCCCTGCACCGGTTCTTCCACGCCGACATCCTCGCCGGAGCCGGCCGGCGGGCAATTTGTGAGGATGTAATCCTCCGCCGTTTCCGCCATGGCGTCCACTGCTTGGGTCAGCGCCACGGCGCTCATGGTCATGTCCTCGCCGTTCCACGCCCGCGCCGCCATATAGGGCTGTACCGCATCGTAGACGGCGCCGGACAATTCCTGGCCGCTGCCCCGCTCATCGCTCAGTCTGGCGTAGACGCACCAGTCATTTTCGTCAACCATCCTGTAGGTATCCCCATCCTGCGGTTCCAGCAGAATGGTCAGCGTAACGCCCTCCTTGTGCTCGCCATAGCCGTAATCATATTCCTCATAGATCCCCGTGGCGGCGTCGCCAAGTCCGTCATAGCTGTTTTGGGTCAATACATCCACCCGCAGATCAAGGCCCAGCGCCTGGGAGAGCTGGGGGAGGGTCTGTTCTCCCTGCATGGTCAGCTCCTGCGATCCCAAGGATTCCGTTTCGTCATAGATCACGCCGTACTCCATTGCCGCCATTGCGGGAGTGCAGAGGGACAGCGCCAACAGGAACGCCAGCGCGAGAGCAGTATATGCTTTCTTCATATCCGGTCCGCCTCCTTTCTCACGGCAATAGGACCAGCGCCGAACTGATCACAGACAGGGGGACGGCGATGGCGGCAAACAGCCCCCAGAACTTCCCCCAGCTGACCGGCAGGTCGCCCACCAGCTTTCCGGTCTGTCCATTCATGGCAAAGAGGAAGTCCTTCCCATGCCACTTGGTATTCAGCATCCAGACTGGCATCAGGGCGTAATGCACCTTGCCCCTGCGCAGGTGAACGCTGCTTTCTCTGAGAACGCAGAGGTCATAACGCTTCACTGTGCCGCGCAGCGCGGAGGCAAGGGTCCCCTCACAGCGCTGATCCGCCCGCTGCCGGCTCTGTTCCACCGTCACATCGAACTTATCGGCCAGGAAGCCGGGGAGATACGCGGTGGAAAAGGGCTTCAGCTCCTTGTAGTCATAGGGTTCAATGGAGTCCATGTGGCCGTCCGGCATCTTGCTGGAGGCGTCCACCGGCACCTTCTCAAAGGTGACGGTTCCGGCCCGGTAGACATCGTAGTGTTTCGTCTCCGTGATCTCGTAGTCGCCGGAGCGGTATGTACGGGAGCGGGCAGCCTCATAATGGGCGTCGCCCTCCGCCTCGCCGTCGAACATCCAGAAGGGAACATAGATCCCCCGGATCTCCTGCACATGATTTTCACCGGTAAAGCTTTTCGGCAGGAAAAACTTCCCTTTGTAGTGGGACTTGAGGGCCTTTACCGCATCCTCCTTGCTCAGCTTGAACGGAACGATGAAATCCGGCCGCAGTGCCCCGGAGAACTGGCCCGGCACCACGGTGGGGTTCCCGCAATAGGGGCAGGAGGTCGCCGCCGTGCTCTCCTCGCAGATGAGCTCCGCGCCGCAGCTGGGGCAGCCGTAGGCCCGCATACCGTCGCCCTCAGCCCCCCAATCCTCGCAAAAGTCAGAGGTGTCCCATGCGCCTCCATCCGCGGCTGGCGCGCCCTGCTCGGCGCCGCCTTCCTCCGTCGCCTGCTGGGCTTCTGCCGCCTTTTTTTCTTTCTCTGCGTAGAGCGCCTCGATCTCCGCCACATCATAACTGGCGCCGCAGTATTCGCACTCCAACCGGCCGGACGCACCGGAGAAATGCAGCGGTCCCGTGCAGCTGGGGCATTGATAATTTGTTACCTGTGTTGGCATCTGAAATTCCTCCTTCCCATGCCGACGCTGTAACGGTCTATGCCGAAACAGGCCCTAATCCGCAGAAGATCAGCCGAGCGGGTCGGTGAGCAAGCTGTCCAGCGTCAGGACGCACAGCTGTGCGTCGTACTTCGGCATAAACGGCAGGCTGACTTCGTTCTCCCCAGCGCCGATCACCATCTCCTCGCCGCTGGGACTCATCAAAATCGGATAAGTCTCCGAGATATAATACGGGCCGTCTGTGACGCCATAGTTATCACCGCCAACAAGGGACAGGCTGACGGTCACATAACTGGGCCCATCCATGACGGATGTGGTCGTCCAGAAACCGCTCCACACCTCTTCCCACGTCGTTTTAGAAGGATCGGCACCCTCGTATTCCCAATACAGTTCGACCGTTCCTCCCATCTCATCCTCGGGAAAGAACCACAGGTAGTAATTTGCGATACGGTCCGTATCCCATGCCGCTGCCTGCGTTGTCCAGCTGCCGCCAAGCCCGGAGGCATAGACGCCGCTCCAGCCGTCTGCCAGCCACGGTGCAAGCTCGGAAGGAACGCCCTGCCAGCCGTATTCCGTAAAGTCGAAGGAGAGGTAGTCTCCGTTTTCCGAGAAACATGGCACGATGTGCCCCGTTGATGTATAGAGCTGCGGCTCCCACACGCAGCTGTTGCCTGCGTTGTCTACGATCTGAACCTGTATGTAGGACAGGTATGCGTATGCATCGTCCCCGCCGGCTGCAAAGATCAGCAGCGGATCTCCAACTTCAGACCGGTAGAGAACCTCGATGACCTCTTCAGTATCTGATTTCGAATCCCACCGCATGAGATTGACGGAAACCGTGGCATTTTCATCAAGCGGCACGAGACAATACAGATAATCATCGTCCCCGATGGTATGCCCCGTATCGATTTCGGAAATAAAAGGGTATTTCTGCAGCGTCGCTTGGTCTGTTTCTGACAGCCAATCTCCATCAGACGCTTCTCCGGTATAGCCCAGGAAGGCCGCGCCGAACATGGTCTGCGGAAAAGCCATTCTCTCCCGCAGCCAAACAAGAGATTGTTCCGCTTCCGCGGAGAATCCGGTCGGTGTCGGCTGCATATCCGATCCCCCGGCCCCCGGGCGCAGCTTTTCCGGCAGTTTTTGATCGGGCATACCAGACAGCGTCTCACCATCGGCGCTTCGATTTGGTTCGTCTGTTCCCGCTTGCTGTTTTTGCGCGCAGGCACAGAGAGACAGCATCAGAACCAGTATTAGAAAAAATGCGATCACTCGTTTTGATGTCCTTTTCATAACTGCTCCTTTCAAACGTCACTGCTCCATACCATTGCGCAAACGGGGATCGCTCCGCCCCAAATGGGGCGGGAACGATCCCCATTCTGGTGTCATCCGATGCTGTCCGGCATAGGCTCCTCCGCATCGATCAGAGGCAGATACCAGCTGTCATAGAGATTGGGCAGATCCTCCTCGTCCACATCCACCCAATAGGTCCCCCACGGGCGCAGGTAGATATCATAGTGGAACGCATCTCCGCCGTTTTCGTAATCACCGTCAATGTGGATCATGTCCCCATAGTCCACCAGTCCCGGGTCAACGATCCAGTCCCCGTGCTCCAGCGCAATATCCGTGAAGGCGCCGCCCTCGGATGTCATGGTGCCATATATGCTGGTCCCATCATCACTGAGGCTGACCGACGCGGAGACCATCGGTTCCGACTTCGTGTAGTCCTCATCCCAGAGGGTGACAGTGCCCGTGCCGTCCCCGCCGATGTCAATGGCGCCGCAGATGTCCCACCAGGCGCCCTCCAGATCCTCGTAGTCGCCCGAGCAGCCGGTCATGATCCACCAGCCGTACCAGTCGCCGTTCCACCAGTCCAGCAGTATATCTCCGGTTCCAGTATCCTGACCCGTACCGCTTCCCGCCGCTTCCCGGCTGAGTGTGGACGGATCGACGGTGATCTTACCGGTTTTGTCGCCGAACGCCTCCTCAAAGGTCACCTCGACCTTGCTGGTGGTATCCGCCAGCACAAAGGCGGTGCGGAGTTCAAGGGTTTCACCCGGCGCGACATCCGTAAATTGACTGTCGATCACCGTGTCGTAGGAGTCGCTGTTCGCAAAGACGGTGGCGATAGCCAATTCTGCGCCGTTCTGTATCGCTGTTTCAGAGATGGACCATACATAGGAGCCGCTGTCCTTGCTGTTGTTGGTAAAATCCAGCGTCAGGACCAGCGCGTCGTTTCCATCTGAGTCCTCCATGATGCTGGCCCCCTTGTAGAGCAGCGCATAGTCCCCGATCTGGAGCGAATTGGACTCTTTCGGGTCGTCCTTGCCGCAGGCGGCCAGACTGAGCAGCATCGCCGCCGCAAGCAGGACGCAGAATAACCTCGTGCGTTTCATGTCAGGCCCTCCTTAAAAGCCACTGAGTTTGAATGCAACCAGTTCCATTGCGGACTCGTCCGCTCTGTCTTCGGTCATAATGGCAAGGATGCTGCCGTCAGCCAGCTTCGCGCCGCCGCAGAACCAGGGATAGTCCGTGCCGAACAGGTCGCCGTCATCCGCCTCGCCGAGATAGGCGCCGTCCTTGGTCCAGAGCACCACCTCACGCATATTTCCGTCCAGGGCCAGATAGCCATTTGCGGTCTGCGTAATAAAGGTAATGCTTCCCAGGCCGCTTCCGTCGGAATCTGCCAAAGTCATTTGCAGCGCGCCATTGCTGTCATAGACAAACACCTTGTGACCGCTGCCATCCACGGCAGACCCGCAGACATAGATGTGGCTGTCGTCGATCAGCAGATGACTGAGGATATCCACTTCCTGGAATACAATGGACTCCGTCTTGAGGGCTCCGCCGGAGAGGGTGATCTTTTCACATTCCGGGCCGGAGAACCAGCTGACGCCCCAGGTCCCGGATGGGTGCATGGTGACGTGATCCGGGCCCTCATAGGACGCCGTCTGTGCGCCGTCCTTCCAGCTGATCAGCGGCTCCATAAAATTCGCCAGCCAGAGGGTCCCTGTGGTGTCGGCGGAAATATCCTCATATTCCGCGTCCAGCACAATATCCTCCGCAAAGTTCAGAGATGCGCCGTCGTAATCGAAGCGCTTCAATTCTCCGTCCACCAGAAGGTAAGCCTGATCTCCTGTGACAGCAGCTGCGTGATTGAAGGTCTCCTTTGTGATGATGCAGTCTGTAATAGGCAGCCACTGGCTGCTGAGCGTGTGCGTCCCCACCATGACGCTGCGGGGCTGGGCGGAAAAGGGCTCACCCTCCCAGTACCAGGGGCCATCCTCGTTTCCGGTATCCTCCAGATGGAGCGTCAGGCCGGAGAGCAGCTTGTCTACACGCTCATCCTCGTACTCGCCGATGATCTCCATAAATACGGTGGCTCCCGCGCCCTCCACCCGGTTCATATACCGCAGGCAGGGGGAGCCCCAATAGTTTCCTTCTGCTTTGAGGCAATCGATGCCGCCGACGGGAGTAAGATCATAGGCCTGATCGACTGCATATTCGTACTCGTCAAAGCCGTAGCTGGTGAGATAGTCCCGGAAGGTATACGGATCTTCCACAGAAACGCGGATCTCCGCATCGACGATGCTTCCATCCTCGCCTTCCTTGGGAAGCGTCAGGATGATCTTGGAGGATGTTTCATCGTCATGAAGGTCGTCCTCCTCATAGACCCAGCCGTCCGCCTCATCGTAAGTAAGATCCCACAGATTTGTATGGATCGTTGTTCCGCTTCCCGCTTCCACAGGAGGCTTTGTCTGCTCGGTTCCTTCCGATGTCGAGCTGGGCTCCGGGTTGTCCTTGCCGCAGGCAGTGAGGCTGAACAGCATCAGCGCCGCAAGGAACAGGCACGACAGCTTGAACTTGGTTTTCATGGCCATTCTCCTCTCTGTCCTTTCTTATTTTTTGTTGCTGAAAAACGGCGTCAGCAGCTCGGCTACCTTGCTGATGGGCATGGTCTGCAGGATCACCTTGCCGGGTCCCCGGACAACGGTATTGAAAATACCCTCTCCGCCCAGGAGCATGTTCTTTGCGCCCTTGACCGCAACCACATCCATGGTGCAGCTCTCCTCCATAGCCGCCAGGTACCCTGTGCTGACCAGAAGCTCCTGTCCGGCGCTCAGGTCATACTCTGCCGCGTGACCGTCGATCTCAATAAAGGCGATCCCGTTTCCGCTCAGTTTCTGCATGATGAAGCCCTCGCCGCCAAAGATGCCGGAGCCCAGTTTTTTCTGGAAGTGCATGGATAGTTCCACACCCTCCTCAGAGGCAAGAAACGCGCTTTTCTGCACAATCATGGACCGGCCGGCACTGATGTTCAGAGCCTTGATGGCCCCGGGAAAGCTGGAAGCGAAGGCGATGAACCCGTCCCCACCCTCTGCGGTGAACTTGTTCTGGAATGCGGAATCACCGGACACCAGCCGCCCCAGCATCTTCTTCATACCGCCTCCGGTGGTGGTTTCCATTTTCATATTTGGGCTCATCCAGCTCATGCTGCCGCTCTCCGTGATCATGGATTCGCCTGGGGACAATTCACATACGACGACCGGCAGATTTTCTCCTAAAATTTCATACTTCTTCATGGTGAAGCTCCTTTCATTTTCGTTGTTTTCTATTGCTCCAAGATATTCTTATCCGTTGATTGCGCCGCCGCAAAACTCGCAGCAGCCGCTGGCATCCGGTGTGGTGGTCGCCCCGCAGTACGGACAGGTCACCGCCGCCTTGGGTGCTGCTGCCGCGGCCGCTTCCTCCCGCGCCTGCTGCCGGACCTGCAGCAGCGCATCCCGGATCTCACAGCCCATTTCCTCATATTGCCGGTATTCCACGCTGGAGCGCACCTCCTCCGCGTTGGAGGTCAGGGAGCCGCCGCCCATTCCGCCGGCTTTAGCCCGGAGACCCCCGCGGGGTCTGCGCATGGCGTTGGGCCCATCCAGCAGTGTTTCCTCATCGTTATCCACTGAGCTGCTGTTGAGTTGGAAGCGGATCTCGCTGAAATAGGGATTGTTGACGTTGATCACGATGTAGAAATCGTAGGAATAGGCATACCGTTTGGGATTGAAGCTCTGCCGCTCTCCATCCTTATCCCTGTATTCGATCTCCGTCCTGCGCTCGTCGATGTCCAGCTTGCAGCCGGTCACATCGGAGAAGGACAGCACATCCGGATTGGCCTCCTCCCAATTTCTGGCGGAGGTGACCATAAACAGACCCGCATCCTCGTCCAGCAGCACCTTGGTACGCTCACCCAGAGTACGGGTGGTGCGAAAAGAGGATACCTTGGCTTGATTGGCCTCCCGGTAGGTCAGCTGCTCCTGGATCTCCGCCACCGTGCTCTGGCGGCGGTCGCTGAACCAGGGGGAGAGCTTGGCGGCGCATTCCTTGCACAGATTGCCGTCCTCCAGCTTGCGGTTGCCCAGCAGCCCGATCTCGCCGCCGCAGACCGAGCATTCCTTTTTATCAAATAGTTTTCCAAAGAGCCCCATCATCTGCACCCCTTTCTGAAGCCGCTTACGCGGTGCCCTTCATCTGCATGGCGCCGTAGACATACAATCCCGGCAGCAGAAGATTGAGCACCAGACTGGTGATGCTGAACTGGCCTCCGCCTACAAGGCCAATGATAATGGAGATGATCGCTAAGATCGCAATGATAATGCCCCATTTGACGCAGGAAGCGGCCTTCTGGGGTGCGCTGCAGGCCCCGATGCCCTTGATGCCCGCGATAAACTGGATCACAGAGGCCACAGTTACAAGAATGGAGCTGGCATAGAGCAGGCCGGTACCCTCCGCGCTCCCCGACAGGGCTGCCAGGGCGCTGACGCCGAGAATGGCGATGACGCCGGCGATGGCGGCGATGATGCCGCCGATGATCATGAGAATGGATGTGACTTTCAAAATCTTCTGACCTTTCATTTGTAGTACCTCCTATGTTCTGTTTTTATGGATCGATTTGCGTACTATGGCTGTTCATCCAGCAGGCACAGGGCCAGCTCTGTAAAATACGCCCAGAGTTGCTTCGCTGTTTCCTGATCCAATTTCTTCTGCTGCTGTTTGCCGTCAGAGTAATAGAGGGTGCAGGCCGGCTTTTCCGAGCTGCCGTCCGGCTGTTCTTCCAGACGGATCTCCTCCGCAAACGCGGTGAAGGCATCCCACTCCTCATCTGACACGGCCCAGTCACTCCTGATCTCCTGCTTCCGACCGGACGGGGTAAATCTGGCCCGGAGGATATATGGGGCGTCCTCTCCGTACACAACAGACGGACCCCGGTCGAATTGGAAGGAATAGTCCTTGGAGAAGAGAGCCCCGGACTGACCCATATAGAAGCCGCTCAGCTCCGGCGGGGCATAGCGGGGGATCTCCCGTCCAATGGGGTCGGCCAGCTCCTCCAGCAGAGCGATCAGCGTATGGATACGGCGGTCGTTTGGCGGATCATAACGGATGCTCCGTGTTCCGTCTTCTGTGCTCCAGGTCAGGATCAGGCTGGTGGAGTCCCCGCCATCCATGACTTCGATCCCCGGTGGCAGCTTCACCTCACGCCGGTTTTCCGGGATGGGCTCCATCAGCGGGTAGAGCTCCAGAATGATCTGCTCCACATCCGACCACTGAGCCGCGGTGATGGGGACATTCTCTTTGGTGGACGGATGATACCAGTCCTCGTCCTCCGCCGTATCCGGATCAAGGGCCGGATAATAGCTTGTTTCCAGAATGGCCTCCGGCGAAAGCGTGATGGCAAAATCCGCTCTGGCAACCATGCCGCTGGTGTGGCTGTATGTGACGCCGGTCAAGATGCCGGGCGGCACGGCAGATTTCTTCTGTATGGATGAATCACCTCCCTGATGACCTCTGAAATAATATCCCGCAGCCGCCAGAAGCAGGAACAGACCTACAACAGAAAATACGGCGGTTTTTCTTCCACGGGTCATCCCTGCACATCGCCATCGTCAAAGGGATCGCCGCACTCCGGGCAGAACTTGGGCGGACGGGCGGGATCATCCGGCTCCCAGCCGCATTTGTCGCATTTGTACTGGGGCACGCCGGTGGGCTTTTTCGCCCCGCACTCCGCGCAGAATTTCCCTTTGTTCACCGCGCCGCAGGAACAGGTCCAGCCGTCCGCTGCGGGCCGGGGCTTGCCGCACTCCGGGCAGAATTTTCCGGTGATGCCGCTTTGTCCGCAGGCGCAGGTCCAGCCAGGGGCGGCAGGCGGGGGCGTGGGTACAGGTGCGGGGGTGGGCTGAGCCTGCTGCTGCGCGCCCATCTGATAGAGATTCTGGGCGTTCATGCCGCCCATCTGTCCAGCCATCCCCATGCCCATAAAAGCCATAGCGGGACCGGCATTGGGGTTGCTGGCCGCGGACTGCATGGCGCTGGCCTGTGCGCCCACCAGATGGGCCGCCGCCCGGGTGGGGTCCATAAAGGCCGCGTTGCGCTGCAGCTCCTTAATCATCTGCTCGTCTTCCTCATTGGCCTTGACGCTGGAGACGCCAAAGGAAACGATCTCCATGCCCCGCAGGTCCCGCCACCGGGAGGAGAGCTGCTCGTTGAGGGCTTCTGCCAGCTCCAGGGTGTGGCCGGGGAGAGAGGAGTAACGGATACCCATTTCCGAGATCTTTGCGAATGCGGGCTGCAGGGCGGTGAGCAACTCCGTCTTCATCTGCCCCGCGATCTGCTCGGTCTTAAAGTCCTCGCTGACGTTGCCGCAGACATTGGTATAGAACAGCATGGGGTTTTTCAGGCGGATGCTGTACTCGCCGAAGCAGCGGATGGCGATATCGATGTCGATACCCGCCCGCTGGTCCACCACCCGGAAGGGGACGGGGCTGGGGGTTCCGTACTTGTTGCCGGTGAGCTCCTTGGTATTGAAATAGTAGATGCGCTGGTCCTTGGGGGCCTCTCCGCCGAAGGTGAAACGCTTGCCGATGTTCTGGAACACGCCCTTGATGGATTCCCCCAGATCGCCGGTGAAGAGGCTGGGCTCGGTGGACATATCGTAGGTGTACTCGCCCGGCTCGGCGCACATATCCACCACCTTGCCCTGCTCCACGATGAGCATACACTGGCCGTTGGCCACGGCGATGACAGAGCCGTTGGTGATGATGTTGTCATCCCCCTTGGTGTTGCTGGAGCGGCCTGTGGCCTTCTTCTTTCCCTTTACCGCCAGCACATCCGCGGGGATGGCTTCACAGTAGAAGAATTCCTTCCACTGGTCGGCCATCACGCCGCCGGCTGCGCCCAATGCAGCTTTGATCAGTCCCATAATGCGATCTCCTCTCTTGTTTTATTTTGTTATGGTGTCAGGAATGTCCACCCATCCACCAGATACCCGTTTGTGTCGGTGATGGGCCAGAGGTACCAAAAATCCTCCCAGGAGCGCTTGATGTGCAGGCACAGGTTCGGTACGCCTTCCGGGATCGTCAGGGAAAACCACCGAGGTTCATCAATGGTGAGTGTTTCGTCGTACAGGATCTCGTCCGTGACCCAATCCAGAAGCCGTCCGCTTTCATCCCACAGGGGCTCGCCCGTACAGAACCGGATCTGCGTTTCATACCAGCGCCCCACCACCAGCAGCCTGTCCAGTCCATCCGGCTCCAGCTTTGTGACCGGCAGTACCTCCAGCCATGCGGATACATCGTCCGGTGGGTTGGGCCAGTAGAAGGTCAGGCAGTCAGAGGGTTCCTCATACAAAGCCGTCTGCAGCGTTTCCGGCAGAAATGCGTCTACCCGCTGGTAGACCGCCGTGCGGACCGCCGGAGCGCCGTCCGTTTCGTAATGCTCCTGGAGATACAGCGTATCCGGATCGGTCAGGGTGAGAAAGAACTCCGCGCCGGTGCCATCGTGAAAGAGCCGGACGCTCCAAAGCTCGTTGGAGAGGCCGTGGAACAGCGGTTCCTCCAGCAGCTCCGTCCGAAGCTCGGCTTCCTGCCGGTATTCCGGCTCATCCGTATCCAGAAAGTCCGCGAAGTAATAATCCGCGCTCAGCACATATCCCTCGATGGCGTCGCTCCACCTGCTTTCAAAAACCAGCGTGGAGGCCAGGCCTTCTTCCCGAGCGTTATAGTTCCAGCCCTCCACCTCGCCTGTGGTCATGTGCCATGTCCCATGCAGATTTGCGATGCACAGTTCGCCGCCCGGGCCCGGCCGCTCCGCTTTTTCAAAATAGAACCGGTCCCCATAGAAGGATTCCAAAATGATGCGGCCATCTTCAATGCGGCCATTCATCTCACCATCTTCATCGCCGTCCGAGCTTGTCAGCCGCAGGGTGTGATCCGCGCCGAGCCACCAGGTCCCGTTGCCCAGATAGCTGTTAAAGCTGTCGCCCAGGACCTCACGGAATTGCGCCGTTCCGTCCTCATTGAGGAAGAGATCGGCCCACCACCGCTCCGTGGGCATCTGGCTCACCTCTGTGCGGTCAAAGTAATAATCGTAGGACTCGTGCTGTACAGCCGTCCAATAGGTACCGCCCAATGAACTGTCGGAGTTATGGTCGGACGGAGGGGCGGAGGTCGCTGTGTCATCAGGAGACTCGGGCGGCCCTTCTTCTCCGCCGCCGGGGGTGCCGCTGCAGGCCGTCAGGCAGAGCGCCAACAGCAAGGCCAGCATAGACTTCCATACTCGTTTCATCTCACTGCACACCTTGACATCATCATTTTCCTGTTTGCAGTTACTTGCATGACGACACCTCTTTTCTTTCTGTTTTTGTTCCGCTGCGCTCTACTATGGTTTCATTTTACCGGGTGCCGCTGTTTTGCGCCCTACCCGCAGCGGGTAGTTTTTCGGACAAAACGCAAAAAAGCGGAGCGGCATTTACCGCTCCGCTTGGTAAGAATATCCTGTTATTATTCCACATACCGATAGAGGAAGGTGACGATCTGGGCGCGGGTGCAGTTGTTATCCGAACCGAACAGGCCATTGCCGATCCCGCCAGTGATGCCCTTGTTCGCCGCCCATGTGACCGCGTCGGCATACCCCCATTTCAAAATGATCTTTGCCTATCTCAAAGGGATTGCAGACTGGCGGCCAAATAGTCCAGAGATACATCATAAAACACAAAGTCGTCGATCTCGCCCCTACGCTTAGCCTCGATGGCGCGGCTCACAGCCTCCGGCTGTCCTTCGGGGCACATCAGCATGAGCCGGCAGTGGGGCGTGACTTCCCGCAGCCATGCGCACAGGGCCAGACAGAAGTCGATGCCGTGATCGCCGTCCTCGGAGACCTCCAGCAGTGCCCCAGAGGCCAGATGGCTGCGGATGGCCACATCCGCGTTGGCATAGTCCGGCTCATAGCACAGCTGTATTCCCGGGGCGTCCCGCACTTTCGCCATCAGGCCCTGAGCCAGCGATGCCCGCCGCATGATCAGGAGCACAGTTTTCAGCCTCCCCACCTCCCATACCTTCTGTATTACAGATTTATTGTAGAGCTTATTTCGAATTTGCACCCTACCCGCTGCGGGTAGTCTTTTCCCTGAAACAAAAAATCCACCGGCACAAAGCCGGTGGATAGGAAGTGCAATTCTTTAATACAGGGGATTGATCCAGCCGTTGGAGATCATGTAGAAGGCCAGATCCACCGCCTTGGAAAAGCCGGTCTTGCCCAGCATGTTCATCTTGTGATACTTGACGGTGTTTTCGCTGATAAACAGCTCCTGGGCGATCTCTTTGTTGGTCATGTGTCTGCACATCAGCCGGAGTACCTCCATCTCCCGGTCGGTGAGGGGAGCCTCTCCCTGGGGCATGGGAATGGTTCTGGGCTCCGGGAAGCTGCTGCCCCCCGCCATCACCGTCCGGGCCACCTCCAGAAAATCGTGCAGGCTCCGGCTTTTGTAGATAAAGCCGTTGGCCCCGGCGGCCCTGGCCCGGGGGATATAGGTGATCTCGTCAAAGGCGGTCATGACGATGATCTTGACCTCCGGATCTGTTTTGCGGATGGCCTCCACCGCCTTCAGCCCAGAGGCGCCGCCCTCGGTGCAGACATCCATCAGCACCAGTTCCGGATGCAGATGCTTACAGAAATCCAGGGCATAGTCTGCGTTGGGCACTTCGCCCACCACGGAAAAATCTCCCGCCGCCGTCAGCGCCGTGGTCAGCGATTCCCGCATGGAAACGTGATCCTCCACAATCAGAACGTTTGTCATTTCTCCACAGCCTCCTTTGGAACAGACAGTTCGATTCGGAATCGGGGGACAGTATAGAGCTCCATTCTTCCGCCAAGCTGACGGACCCTGCGGCGCATCCCGCCGATGCCGCCGCCCTCCCGGATGGGGCCAGCGGGCGGGATGCCGTTGTCGGTGACCGTCATGCGCCAGCAGTCATTCTGGAAAAAGTGGAACTGGATGCGGGTGGCATACCCGTGGCGCACGGCGTTGGTGACACATTCCACGGCGATCTCGGCAAAACTGTCCGCCACCGCCCCATCCTCCGGCAGCGCGCCCTGGAACTCCACCGACACCTCCATGCCCTGGAAGGTCTCCCGCAGCATCTCCAGACGATGAGCAGGGCTGGGCGTGCGGTCCTCCCGGAGGGCCGTGGGAAGGCTGCGGGCAAAGTCCAGCAGCAGCGACTCATCCATCTGCCGGTCATCCCGCAGCGCCCGGAGCAGCAGGCTGATCCGCTGTCCCAAAAGGTCATGTACCCTCGCCTTGCTTCGGGCGATCTCCTCCGCTTCACAGATGGCCTGTAAATGCGCAATGGTGCTGCGAAGCTCCTGTCCGCGCTGCTCCAGCGCCTGGTTTTGCCGGGCAAGAAAGGTCACCGCATCCCAATGCTCCGTGACATCATCGGCAGTCAGCAGAAGCATGGTCCGGCGCCCCATGGGGAGCTCATGGGCGAAAAAGCTCCATACGGAGGAATCGGGGAGGCGAAACACCTGCTGCCCACCCAGAACTTCCCGTGCGCAGCCGCCGCACAGCGGGCCGCACTCCAGCAGCCGCTGAAACAGCCTTCCGTCCTGTACCGGCTGCCCCGTCATCTGCCGTGCCAGCGCCTCCATGCTGCGGTTGCACAGCAGGAGCTCCCCCGACCGCCGAAAGAACAGCAGACCGGTATGCAGGGTATCAATGGCTTCCTTGACGGATACGGAGGAGAGCTGGGTGTAGAGCTCCCGCCGGCGCAACAGGCAGATATGTACGCTGCGCAGCAGGAAGAACGCCATGCTCATCAGAAAAAAGATGGAATAGGCGGGCCCTGTGACCGTCTCTGTCAGAGGGAGCAGGACAGCCGCCCCGCCCACGGCAAAAAACGGCCAGATCAGTTCCATCCCCACCGCGGTGGTGGTTCCCAGCACCGCAGTCAGCAGAAACACCGCCTGCCGGACAAGGCCGTAGGCGCTGGGCGCCAAAAAGCCGCAGAACAGCCCATACTGCACCTGTGCAAGAAGGGCGGCGAAGAGGAACAGCACCCCGAGGATGGCGCACTCCATCCCATTTTCCACCCGGCGCACCCAGCCGGTGGGCAGACGTCGGATGCTGTAAGAGATGGCCCTTGTTTGAAACACGATGCACAGGGCGGCCGCCATCACCAATGTGGTCAGCACCCAATGGGGAAACCGGTAAAATTCAGCCACAGGACTCACCTCCCAAGGGCAGCGTCAGGCAGATCCCAACGGCATCGTCCAGGTCCTTGCAGGCGATCTGACCGCCCAGCGCGGCAGCCGCCGTCGTCAGTTCCTCCGAAAAGCGCCATTGTCCGGGATCACCGCCCGGAAGAAAGCGGAAAACCAGATGGGCGCCCTCCGGCTCCAGATACCCCAGCAGAGGAGAGGCGTTCTCCCCCAGGGCCCAGGATATGGCTTCAAAGGCAAAGTCGTAGCACAGTGCCGCCCTGCGGATCTCCAGCGCTCCACGCTGCCCGCAGCGAATGAGCATCTGCAGCCCCGCATAGCGGGCCAGTTCTGCCAGCTCATCCAGATAAATGCTCAATTCCTCTCCGGGCAGTCCATCCCCCTGACGTGCCAGGAAAAACAGATTGCATCTGCGTTTGATATGGCACAGGCAAAGAGTGATGTAGGCGGTCAGGCCCCGGGGATGGGGGGTCTCCGGCAGAGTCTCGATCAGCCGTCCCAGCGTCTGGATGCGGCGCTCCATGTCCCGGTCCAGCTGCTCGAATAGGGATCGGTTCGCCTCCGCGGCCAGCAGGCGCTTTTTCACCTCGCCCTCCTCACGCAGCAGGGCGTTGGCCGCCTCCAGACGGGCCTGCACAGCCTGGATCTCCCTGCGCAGCCGGTTGAGCTGGGAGAGGTCCTCCTGCCATACCGCCATACCGCCGTGAATGGGGACTGCGTGAAGCTGGGTGTCGCTGTCACGCAGCAGCGGATGGGTCATATCCATGGAGATCCTCCGCCAGATGGAGCGGGAGACGGGAGGCGCGCCCCGGGAGGACAGGACGGTGCGGCCCTGCTCATCCAGCAGCGCCAGCCCCAATGGGAGGGCGGTGAACAGACGCTGATACTGAAGATTGACCGGGATGAACCCCGCGTGGAGGGCCGACTCAAAAAACAGGGTAGACAGCACGCAGATGTTCACGGTAAGGTCGCTCTCCCACGCCAGAGGCACCCGCCTGATGTAAGCAGTGATGTAGGCCAGCAGTCCCACGCAGAACAGCAGCGGAACCACCCTGCCGACCCAGTAAGGGCTATACCGCCCCCTGTGGAGCAGCTTCCAGACTGCGCAGGCCAGGAACAGGAGGGATAAAGCCATTACGCCCCAGTATCCCGGACCGTACCGGTAGTCTGAGGCCCAGTCCCCGGCCGGGTCAAAACGAAACACCAGCTGGTGGAGATCGTTTGTGAGTACCAATAGCACAGAGAGGGCATAGCAGGCCAGAGGCGGCCACAGAGGGCGCAGCGGCTTTTTCTCGCCCTCCGGATGGTCCAGGATCACGGCCAGATACAGCAGCGTTACCGGAAGGGCAAGCTGAAAGATGTAATAGCCATACCAGCACATCCGGCACAAAAGCCCATCTGCTGTCAGCTGATATTTGAACAGGCGCAGCAGCAGCCATCCCACCATCAGCCAGCCCATGACCCCCACCACCCGGCGGACATCCCGGCGGATCATCCGATGGGATACCGTCCCCTTCCACAACAGGATGGCGGCGGCGATGAGCAGGGCGGATAAGATATGCTCCCGGAGATCTGCTGTGGTATAGCGCCGGATGTGGAGCACCTGCCGGCGCAGGTCTCGGCTGCTGTCCCCGGTCAGTTCCAGAAACCAGCCGTAGTCCTCCTCGCTCAGGGTACGGGCCGGCCGGTAATCATCGGGAAAATCAACCGGTCTCTCTCCGTCCGCCAGGGGCAGCCCTGCTGACAGAAGGGTTTCATCCAGCCCCGGCTCCAGCGTCAGAGGGACATCGGAGAGCAGCCCCATACGGTAGGACAACGTGCCCTCCGCCGGCACGATGATCTCATAATTTCCTCCGTTCCGGTTCCACGCGGCAGCCTCCCAGTCCAGACAAATCAGAATAGGGGCGTCCGGCGTGTCCAGTCCAAAGCCGCCGTTCTGACCAAGGTGTTCCAGCAGCTCCAGAGCGTCACGCTTGGAGGGCGCCTCCCGGTCCAGCCCGTAGGACAGGGCGCCCAGAGCCAGCATATTGCGGATCACGGAGCTGCTGCTGATACCTACGGGCACCGGGCTGTCCCAGAGGCTGTTCCAGCCGGTGACGGCGGCGTCCGTCCGGCTGCGGTCCACTGCCAGGATCACGGTGGCCGTGACATGGGGATACCAATACCGGCCGATGCCCCGCTCCAGCGCCGGGATGGCCTGTACATCAAAGCAGGCCACGGCGCTGCCCCGGCTCACCTCTGCGTAGAGGGTATCCTCTGC
Organism: Intestinimonas sp. HCP28S3_D6; assembly: GCF_052065695.1. NCBI lineage: Bacteria > Bacillati > Bacillota > Clostridia > Eubacteriales > Intestinimonas > Intestinimonas sp. HCP28S3_D6. Next base: position 11,234 of record NZ_JBQHTM010000039.1, on the reverse strand, counting down.
CGTCTGAAGGGAATATCCGGGGAGGAAGGGGACGAGGGCTCCGCTATACGCCTCGGCGCCCTCCGCCGCGGAGATCAGACGGTCTTCTGCGTCCACCGTGCCGCACCCGGCCAGGATCAGGCACAGCAGGAGGAGCGGCAGCCAACGCGTTTTCATGGCGCCACCGGCTCCCCGGACTCCTCCATCCGGCCGGCACACTCCCGACACAGATCCATCTCATCGCAGATGAGGAAACAGGCGTCGCAGACCAGCCGCCGGCAGATGGGGCACTGGCTGAACCGCTCCCTGGCCTCCTGACCGGCCGCCTGCATGGCCCGCTGCTTCTCCCGCTGATAGATGGCGTCATAGAGTTCCTTCTTCTCCCGGTGTTCCGCCGCCTGCTCCGCTTTGGAAAAGGGGATGCTGCTGCTGTACCAAAATTCTCCGCACACCTCGCAGCGGATGGAAAAGCAGAAATACTGGGGCGTGGACCGGTCCTCTAAGCGGCTGGACAAGAGATTTGTCATATTCCGCACCTCCTCGTTTCTACTCCTGTTATAACAGGAGTAAGGGGCGGGAGTATATGGTCCGTCGGATACTTTTTCCCACTTTTTCGCAAAGGTATCCATTGGATAATAGAGAAAGCGCACAAAACCAGTCCTCTGGTTTTGTGCGCTTTGCTGTAATGGAGAAACTTGTCTTAGAAAAGCTCCTGAAGCCTTCCGCAGCGGCGGAGCAGGTCGATATAGAGCATCAGTTCATCCCGGGAGGCCACCCCCAGCTTCTCGTAGATGCTCCGGTTGTGCTTTCGGACCGTACTCATGCTGATAAAGGCCAGGTCCGGGATCTCCGCGATCTCGTGACCGTCGATGTAGTAGCGCAGGATATTCCGCTCCGCCTCGGTCAGCAGATCCTTCCGCTCCACAAACTGGTCGAACAGTTCCGCAATGTTGGGAGGAAGCTCTCCCTGCTCCAGCCGCTGATTCCGCGCCCGGGCGTTGAGAAACTCCGCCAGTTCATCCACCTCCGAGATCCCGGAGGACAGCCCCTGTTCCGGCAGTTCTTCCTGCTGGAACCGCTTCAGGCTGTCGGTAATAGGCCGGACAAATCTCCGCGCCAGGAAGAAGGAGAGGGCCAACAGCACCACCAGCAGTCCCAGGGCCGCAATGATCCATGTTTTTTGTATTTCAGCGGTGTATGCCGCATAACTGTCCTGGGGGATCAGGATCGCAGCGGCCCAGGCGGTGTCCTCCGTCTCTCCCTTGGAGATGGAGATGGTCTGATGCAGGCCGATATACCGCTCGGCGCCTGTGTCGTATTCGTTATAGTATCGTCCCTGATGGATGGCGAGCGTCTCCTGACCGTCCAGATAGGTACCGTTGACGCTGCCCACCAATCCATCCGGCAGCAGAAGACGGCTGTCCTGAATGGGAGCCAGAACGGTAACGGCGGAGCCGAACTGCCCCTCCGCCGCGGGATAGGACAGCTGGAAGTACAGCGCGCTGAGCTCCACGCCGCAGACGCCGTATACGCTCCCATCGCTGCCCACGATGGGGACGCACAGCAGCATGGCGGATTCCCAGGTGTCCTTTAGATCGATCCGGCGGGACCAGAAATAACGCTGCGCAGGCCGGTCCAGAGGAGAGTCCATCAGTTCCCGGCAGCCCGGGATCAGATCGGTATCAAATTCCAGATTCCACCGGTTGTGCAGCTCCAGATCCTTTTGCCGGGCGATATCCGGGATACCGCGGAAGTAGACCACGGTAGGGGCAACCGGATTGCTGGCGCTGAGGTTGGTGTAACGCAGGTGGATCCCGCTTCTGGAGTGGTCTGCCACCTCCAGGGTGGTATTGGCCGTGGCATTTAAAATTACATAGGCTCCGTTGCAGTTGGCGGTCTGGAGGGTGGTATTGACCAGCGGGTACATGATCTGCTGCAGCTTCAGCAGCCGCTCCGGGTCATCGTTGACCTCTTGCAGTGAAATGCCCTCCCGTACCAGCTCCCCTTCGATCTCGCGGCTGAGTTCTTTGGAGAGATTCAAGCTCTGGGCGGTCAGCTGATCCAGGCGACTGGCCAGGCTATCCTGTGTATTTTTCAGTTGCAGCTCCATCACCTCATGGAGCTGCTCGTCGTTTTGGGAAAAGGCCCCGGCGATGGACAGAAGGAGGATCACCGCCGCAAAGACCACCAGGATCATGGACACCCAGTAGAGCATCAGTTTTCTCTGCATGCCCACGCTCTGCTTTTTGGCAAAGGCGTTCAGCGCCCGCAACTCCCGGAATTTGTTCAGCACGGTGTTTCCTCCTCTCTTTTGTTTATCGCTCCATGATCTCCCGGAAGGCCTGGAGCCGCTCTGCGCTGATCTGCTCCAATCCGGTTTCTCCGGCCCCCAGATAATCCTGACGGCCCAGCGCAAGCTGTGAGCGCACCTGATCTTCCAGGGTCGTTTCCAGACTCAGATAGCTCTCCAGCTGGGGCGGCACATAAAACTCATAGTTTGCCTGGGTATCCAGATACGCCTGATAGAGGGAGGCGTATTTGGCGCTCTCCAGTCCCTCGATGGCCTTCGGCAGTTCGTTTTCAAAGGCGGCCCGAGTCACCGGCATGTAGCCCGTTCGGGTCACGAACTCCACATTGTGGTCCGGCTCGGTCAGCCACTTGAGGAGGGTCACGGCGGCCTGCTCCCTCTCCGGGGTGGAGCGGACGGTACAGAAGCCCGCGCCCCGCTGCATCACCAGCTTTTCTCCGTTTTCAAACACCGGGCAGGGCCGGGAGATGATAGTGATCTCCTCGGAGGTATTGTCCGGATAAGTTACCACATCGCTGTAATAGAGGATGCTGGCCGAGGATGCCACGCTCACAATGCTGTCGCCGGTGCGGATGGATTCTGTGGCGTAACCGCCCTTGAGCCAGACGCCCCCACGAAGCGCGGCCCGGGCCAGCGGCTCCCACGCCGCCTGGAATGCGGGGCCAAAGGCCAGCTTGTCACCCTGGAAGAAATCCTCGCCCAGGGATTCCGCCCCCACCTGGAAATAGTTGAAATAGTAGTCGTGAACGAACATGGACTTGGCGTCGCCCGGAATATCCGGCGTCTGAGCGTCGGTCCAGTCCGCATAGACCTCTGCTGCCTTGAAAAGCCCCTCCCAGGTGTCCAGGTCCGCCAGCGTCACGCCGGTCGCCTGGGAGAAGCGGTCGAAGATCGTCTGGTTGATATACATGATCTCTGTGGATTTGGCCACGGGAAGGACCACCAGCCGGTCATTGACCGTCCCCTCCTCCAGAAAGGCTGGGAGGAAGGCGGACAGCTCCTCCTGGCTGAAATAGTCCCGGTAGTCCACCAGAATGCTGTCGTCGGGCAGCGCCATCACCGTCTTGGGATAGGATACGAAAAGGTCGGGCAGCTCCGGAGCTCCCGGCTCTCCGTTGGCGGCGGCCAGCACCAGCTCGTGGATGGTGTTGGTGTTGGACACGGAGGTGACCTGCACGTTGATCCGCTGCTCCTTTCCCACCGTCTGGTTGAACGCATCGATGAGGTCGTTGAGTGGGGAATCTGTCTGACCGCCATAGACGTGCCAGACCGTAATGGTGGTCGGCGTCTCTTCTTTTTTGGCCGTGTCGGAACAGCCCGCGCAGCAGTAGGCCAGCAAGATACCTGCCAGCAAAAACGCCGCAATTCTTCGTACCTTCACATCGCATCACCTCGTTTTCATTATATCTGCTGAGGGTAAAAAAAGCCAGTTGAAACAGGATACTTTATTGAATTCATTTCGTGGAGTATCCATTTCAGTTCAGTATAACATGGATTCCATAAACATGCCCTATCCGCAGCGGGTAGTTTTCATCGTTCAGGTTTTTCTTTTGATATCGTTGCCTTATCCGGGTGGATCAGAGTGATGGGCAGTCCCTTTTTTCTGGCGTAGTTGACGGTCATGCCCGTTCCGCTGCGGATAGAACGGTCGTTGTCATAGACCGCCAGTAAGCAGTCTGCATGATCTATCATATACTCATTGCGCCTCCGGTAATTGACCGCCGGGGGCATATCTTTATTGCCTACTACTATGGTTTCCGTACTGTGCCGGATCAGAAAAGACATACGGCTGCGGCTGCGATCTTCCCAGTCTGTGTCGTGGCCCTCAAAGGGCAGAGCGATCTTCAGTTGGATCTTGCTATATTCCGGCTGTTCTTTGAGCCGCAGCAATATCTCCCCAGCCCACATATCCACGCCCAGAGCGCCGCCTACCCAAAACTGGCGAAAGCCTTGCTCATAGAGTTGGATCAACTGATCCCGGATGCGTTTCTTAATCCGCTTGCAGCCGTTGTTGTTTTCATCATATTTGAAGCGAAAGCGTGTCGGTCTATGGCCGGTGATGGCACAGGCAAGTCCCCTTGTCATATTGACACCTCACATAACATCCAACAAAATAGTGTTTTAATTATATATTGACGCTTTATAAGCGTCAATAATGCTTTGGGGTTAATTTTAGTATGCGCTGCCTTCGGATAAACTAATTCCGTAAGGTGGTGATAACTCTGGAATGGGATTTTGACTTTTCCGAGCGCATGGAAAACCTGTCTTATGCTATCGGATACTATCGCAAGAAAAAGGGATATTCCCAGGAACAGTTGGCAGAGATCCTTGATATTAGCCGCCAGCATCTCGCGTCCGTTGAAGCGCCCGGCATGAGTCATGGCCTGTCTCTGGATCTGCTGTTTAGGATAGCCACCGTCCTTGAAGTGGAGCCGTATCTGCTGCTGAAATTTCGACTTGAGAAGTAAGATTTTTCATTAAGATGATGATAAGTGTTCTTTCTCTGTCTTGATCTCCTTAGAGTGGGTCCTTCCGGGAGGTTCACCGTGAACCTCCCCTGGGTTCAGCAAATGGGCGCAATGCCCCCTTGGTGTAATGATGATTTAAAAAGAGGCTTATCCCAAATGCAAGACAAACCTCTTTTACTATTTCACGGTATATAGATTGGATGAGCTGCTCCCATTAGCACGATGGCGCGCTGTCCTTTTTAAATACCCGGCTTTCTCCAGATCGTTTAGTGACCGTTTTACAGTAGATCGGGATAGTTTCAGGTCAGACGCAATTGTTTTGATTCCCGGCCAGCATTTCCCCTCGGCATCAGAGCGGTCACGAAGATACATATAGACTGCCCTGGCCCGAGCAGGCAGCTCGGTGTCGGCATAAATCGTACCGAAGTAACTCACGGGCACTCCTCCTTCATTGTATTGTAAGGCGACGCCTTTTTGGAACGGCGTCCATCGGCAGGAATGTGGGCAGCACCGCCGCGGGACGGCACCGGATACCCCTCGCTGGCAACATCCTCCGTTTTTGTTTTGCCCGACAGCGGCAGATTCTTTTCCAGATCCACACGGCTTGCATAGGCAACAGTGCGGTCTGCTCGCTCCGGAGCAGTGTATGGTTCTTCAAAGGTAATACCCCAGTCGAGAAACAGGCGCAGACGAGTACGCATTGGATGGGTTCCTGTCTTCATGACAACAAAGCTGCCCTTTGGAATGGATTTTAGCTCATCGGAAGTCATCGGCGCACGTTCCATCATCTGCAGACTCTGACTGGGGTCGTTCTTACCTCGGCTCACAGTACCGGACAGCACGGTGCGGCTGCCCATGGCTTTGGACAGAACCTCGGCTGTCTGGCTGTTGGGCGCAAAACCGCCGAAGATCGTATCCTGACAGTTATCCTGTATGATCTCGCAGCCCTCTTTGCCATAGTTTTTTTCAAGTTGTGCCAACGATTGAATAATCGGCACAAGGGTCAACCGGCGAGATCGACCTGCTGAGAATAGCGGGAGGATATCAAAGGGCGGCATAGTTCCCAACTCGTCGCAGAACAGTACTACACGATTTTTGAGCTTGCCGCCATTTTCATCAGCCACAGCGAACAGTTCTCTCGAAAGGTTCTGGATCATCAGACCTGCCATAAAGTTCTTGGTGGTGTCTTCTTCCGGCAAGATAAGAAAAATAGCCGACTTCTCAGAGGCAAACTTCTCCGCATCAATGGCGCTGTCAAAACACAGCACCTGCTCCAGTTCGGAGTCCAGAAAAGCATTCAGGCGGGACAATACCGTAGACATGACGGAGGCCATGGCCTGCTCCGCGCTATTCAGAGCCGCACCGGCAAACCACTTTGCTTTGTGGTCATCCGGCAGCTTTTTCATGAGCAGCTGGAACATACTTTTTCCCTTGACCTTGCTTGGCTCCAGCAAATCCTGCACCAGCTTGAATACAGACACAATGTGCCGCTGTTCCGGCTCTCCCTCCTTGGGCGGCAGGAACTCTGCCAGCATCAGAATGACGGAGGTGAGCAGTCCTTCGGCAGCATCATAGAAGAAGGCGTTCTGACCGCGTCCGCTGTCGTCTCCCTCCGGGCTTACAATAGTCTTTGCAAGGATCTTGGCATACTTTTCCGCTTTCGCACGGGCTGCCAGATTCTTAGGATCTTTCCGGGCAATATCCATGTAGCGGTTGATAAGGGTCAGCAGATTATTTCCGTCTGACCGGGTGGGATTACGCAGGTCGATGACCGACACATTGTATCCATAGTACTTTTTTGCAATGGTTCCATAATTTCGGGCAAGGTCGCCCTTGGTATCCAGCGCCAGCCAGCTCATGCCGCTGGCACAGGCATATTCCAGATTGGGATACAAGAAAAATGCGGTCTTGCCTACGCCGCTGGCACCGATCATCAGACAATGGATATCGTCACTGTCCACCAGTGCGGTCAGCTCGTTCTTTCTGCCCTTACAGCCGAGAACAAGCCCCTGCTCTGTGGGACGATCCTGACCTTTGCGCCACTGTTTCACTCGAAAAGGCACGTGGGCATAGGTCTGCTTGATTTCTTTCTCTGTTGCCCAGCGGGCGGTACCGTGCTGACCATCGCCAACGGTTCTGGACTTGATTCCACTCAGGGTATAATAATGGGACAGTGCAGCCAGTCCGCCGATGACCAGAAACATAATTGCTCCGGCCGCAATCAAAATCAGGACTTGATGTGGCATGGAAACTCCTTTCCCAGCACACCACTTCCTGCTCATAAAAATCGCACATCACGTTTCAGTTCGGCCTACCGGAGCGGAACAGGAAGTGGTGTGCGTTGTGATTTTACTGCATAACTTGTGTATAAGTTGGTTCGTCTGCGGTCAGATCGTCGTTCCAGTCCTTGTGTTCCGGAATGAGGCGTTCCACCGCATAGCGGTCTGCCAACTGCATCTTCATGCGCTCGCTGGCAAGATGGCCTGCCTCGTCGTTATCCAAACAGAGATGGACCGTGTTGATCTGAGGCAGACGCTCCAGCAGTTTCAGTACCGGCTGGATGGAAGTACCGCAGCAGGCCACATAGCTGTGCCGCTGCCAATTCTCCGGGTGAAGAGTGATGTAGGAGAGCAGGTCAATGGGGGCTTCGAATACATAAAGTTTCCCATCGTTTCCGATGTGGTGAAAGCTATACTGGGGGTCGCTACCCTCCACATTCAGCCGAAAGGCTTTGCCATAACTGTTGGCACTGCGCTTGTGGGCATGACGGGGAACGCTGTCCTCATCTATTCCGACAAAGACTGCGTTATGGTATTCTGCATCCTCATACAGAAGTTTCTCCCTTGCGAAGTAAGCAATCACCGACCGGTCGATTCCCCGGTGTTTTACCAGGTAGGCATAGACCCGGCGCATATCCCGGTTGGCAGGAGGGAGAACAAACGGTTTGGGCGGTTCTTCCACGCGCTCCTTTGCAGAAGGATAGATTGTTCCCATCTCTCCGCCCAACAGCAGAGTCGCCGCCTCCGGGTAACTAAGGTCATAGAACTTCTGTACGAAACTGACCGCACGACCGCCACGCTCCTCAGCATGGTCATACCACTCATTGCCCCGGACAGTGATGCTGTGATCGCTGGCCAGCCGTTTCTCCCTGCCGGAGGGAAGCAATTTCTCACCACGGCACCGGAGGAACTCCTCCAAATCCACAGCTGCAGCCCGTTCCTTTTGTTCTTCCGTAAAATGAATATAGCTTGACATGGCGTTCCTTCTCTTACATCGTATACTGATTTTGTGCATGCTCCTCATGATCATGCGGGTTGTGGCCCAGTGCGATCCGCTTCTGCTGGAGTTTCTTCCGACGTTTGCGGTCGATCTGCAATCCAGTGTAGGCATCTCCGGCGGCCATATTCTCCTGAAAGATTCGGCTCATATGATAGAGCATCCGAAGGGCGGCACTGCCCACCGATGCAGAGTGGTAGTCATTCTGGTGGTTCAGAAAATACTGTGCATAGGGATTTCCCTGGGCTGCGGCTTTTCCAAGCCATTCGGCAGTCAGCTCCCGATCCTGTTTTACCTCCTGCCCAAAGAGATAGAGTTTGCCCAGGGTATACTGGGCAAATTGATTTCCCTGTCGGGCAGAGGCTGTCAGGTAATCCAGCGCCTTGCCAATATCTTTCTCTACACCCTCTCCGGTGAGATACAGTTTGCCGAGCCGGTATTGAGCAAACGGATTATTCTGCTGTGCCGCTTTGCTAAACCACAGAACAGCTTCATCCATGCGCCCCTGATTTAACAGCAGCTTTGCCAATGCATAAGCAGAAAAGTCATTTTCATCTTCAGCAGAGCGGCGAAACCAAAGCTCTGCCAGTTTGAAATCTATTGTACCTGCCAGCTCATCCCGGAACACTTTGCCCAGCATATGCGCTGCTATTGAGTATCCCTCATTCCAGAGCCGTTCCAGTTCTCTGACTGCATCTGCCTTTTCCTCTGGGCCGGTTTTAACATCCATCAGGATTTTTTTGGCCAGACAATATCGGGCGGCAAGCGCATAGGTAGATTCATTTTTTCCGTCATGAATCGGTTCTTCCTCTGCAGTATCCGGCTCGTCCTCTATCTCGGCATCATCGAAAGTCATCGGCTTTTCCAGCAGATGAAGTGTTTCCTGTATGACCATGTTGCGGACCGGTTTGAAGGCTTTCTGCTGCGACAGTGGAATACGCTCCGGAAGTTTCTCATTGTAAGTACGGCATTTTTCATCCTGCATCTCATACCACAGCTGATAGGCCGCAGAAATCCGCTCGTCTTTTTCCAGCTCGTCCACGATGGCATCCACCAACCGCTTGCTGGAAGGAGGCAGATATCCATACACCTTGCGGTTGGTAGTATTTTGCAGACGGTGCGCCAGCTCCGTAACCAGCTGCATCAGCACTTCATTTTGAAGTGTGCCATTTGCCATTTGGCTGATCAGCTCTGTCATCAGAGACTGCGCATCTCGCTGCAGATGGTTGCGGTATTCTGTCTGTTTTTCATAAACAGAGATGAGATCCTGCCGGAAGATCTGTTTTGCAAAGGCGGACTTGACTTCCCGGATACCCTTCTTGGTAAGGTACCCTTCTTTGGGATCAGCGGAATAAATCACCATGTGGATGTGGACATGTTTCTCCTTGCGGTGGAAGGCCGCATACCAGCGGAGGTTGTCCGGCTGGATCTTATACCCGTGGGCAATCTCCGGCAGGATGGAGCAGACCAAACCGCGCCAGTTCTCTGCGTCATTGTAGCCCAGCCGCTCTGCATCCTCACGGCGGATGGATACCACCGGTGTCCATACAATACCCGGATGGTTGGCGACTTTCTCCACCGCCTGGGAGAGAACCGGAACCTTTCCGTCTGCATTCCAGAGCCCATGGTCGCCGTAGGCTTGAACGCCGGGGCGGTTTGCAATGTAGTCCACAAGGTTTTCACGCTCATCCAGTATGTCTACATACAGCTCCTGCACCTGGTCAATGAATTCCTGTGCATTGCCGCGGGAGGGGCGTGTCATGTAATCCTCGTATTCCAGCAGTTCCTTGGATTGCGGAAAGCTGCGCACCAGCCTCTGCACATAGGCTCGCTGCTGATTGGTCGCCAATTCATCCGACTTTCCATCCGGCAGTTTTTCCACACCGGGGCGGGTAGCAAAGTACCTGGTTCGGTTAGTGAACCCATTGTCGTTGATGTTCTGCTCAATGCGGCTGAGATATGGGAAGATATCCGTATCCTTTTCCCCTCGCAAGCGGATGATAATATAAAACTCCCGGCTGGATGCCATCAAAACCTGAATGCGGTCCAGGTGTTTACTGTCCTGCTCCAGCAGTTTGCGGATGGCGGGAAGCTCCTCCTGCTCCTGTCGCTCCTGATAGAAGTTCTTGTTGCGTTCAAAGGACTCCTTGGAGTTGAGCGCCAGCATTTCAATCTCCGCCTGACCTTTTACCACATTCAACAGGGCATAGATCCTTGCGCTGATACTGGAATCCGGCAGGACGCTGATGTTGGTAGGTTTGATGATAAAGAATACCAGGTCACCCATACGGGTGGCGATACAATACTCCTTGATCCTCTCGATGCCCATGAGCTGCCGGGTAGACTGGGCATTGTCCTTTCTCTGTTTTTTGCTCATTCGGATAGCCTCCATTCATAAAATTGCTGTTTAGTAATGAGAAATGCAACGGCATACCGGATGAAGTCCAGAATACTGGTGCCGTCAAAACGGATGCTGAGAAAGGCGTAGACTGCTGTCAGCACCAAAGGGATGAAAATTCCGTTCTGGGTGAGCGCCAGCACAGAGAGCAAAAGCCCTACGCCAATCACACCCACATCCCGCAGCTCCCAGAGCCAGAGCATGGCTTTGGCGGTCAGATTGTCCGGATAGATGTACACGATAGATCACCTCCTGAAAAGATTTAGCCGCCGGAGGATTTTCCGGCGACTTGATGCTGTGTTATTCCTGATTTGGCTCTGCTGCAGGCTGCTGGGCTTCGTATGCATCCAGCGCCTGCTCGATGAGTCCGACGACGAAGCTTTTCTGGTTGATTTTCCTGCCGCGGCTCTTTTCTGCCGCGATGAAGTTTTTCAGCCTCTGATCCAGCTCCTCGCTGATGGGAAATGCCAGTGTTTTTGTTGCTGCCATTGTATTTTTTCCTCCTTCAAAATGTTCCTTGAGTATCAGCTCTACATATTCACCCAGTGTCTTAAGGTCGAGCTGCTCTTTCTCTGCCATGACTTTGGCGTGCAGATCTGCCGGAATCATAGCACAGAGATTTTTCTTCTGCTCCATATGGGGCGCCCCTTTCCTTGATTTTCAGGACAAGCATACCGAAGACAAGGGCAAATAGCTGTTATGAAATGACATTTTTCAATCGAAAAAGTCAACGAACTTTTACCTGTCAAATTGTGCAGAATGCCAAACGGCATCTGAAAGGGGCTAAGACGATGCAGATTTCCGG
>NZ_JBQHTM010000038.1:0-35910 GCF_052065695.1 Intestinimonas sp. HCP28S3_D6 | reverse complement strand
ACGGTGGCCCGGGTCACGGTGCCGTTGGGAGTAAAGACCTGGGCGTCGGTGCTGGTGGAGCCCATGATGCCGCCCTCGATGACGTAGTTCACGGCCTCGGCGTACCAGGCGTCAGCGGCCACGTCGGCCCAGTCGGCGGGAGCCTTGGGCTCCTCAGCGGGGGTCTCGGCGGCCTGATCGGCGTTCACGATGGTGATCCGGCCCTGGGGCTCGGCGTAAGTCTCGCTCACCACGCCGCCCAGCTCGTCCACGATGTAGTTGATGAGCACCTGGTTGTCGATGAGCACGGAGTCCTTGAGCAGGGTGTCGCCCTTGAACATCACAAAGCCGTCGCCGCCGCTCTTGAGCATGTAGTTGTGGGAGGCCAGGGTGTAGGTCTTGGTCACGTCCAGAGGCTCATCCCCCACCATGACGTCCTTCACACGGTAGTCGCCGTCCACCTTCACGAACTCACCCTCGTCGTTGAGCACCACGGAGGAGGGCACGGAGGCGTCGATGGTGTAGCTGATGCCGGACACCTGCAGGAAGCCGCCGTTCTCCTCTGGGTACAGGCGCGCGCCCATCTCCAGGGCGTCCAGGATGTCCTGACCGGTGGTCTCCACCAGGCAGGCCTCGTTGCCGAAGGGATGGACGTTGATAATCTGCTCGTAGGTGATGTCGCCGGCGGGGATGTCGGCACGGATACCGCCGCCGTTCACGAAGGCCACGTCGGCGCCCAGCAGCACGCGGTAGGCGTCGGCGCACAGGTCGCCCAGGTTGGTCTCGGCGTTGCGCACGGCCCGCTCACCGGTGGCGGGGTCCAGGGTGGTGAGGGCCACGTCGCTCTTGGCCACCACTTCCTGAAGCACACCGGCAAACTCCTCGTTCACCTTGGCCACGTAGGCCGCCACGGTCTCGTCCTGCTTGTCGTAGCCGCTCACCAGCTCGGCGGTGATGTCGCCGGTCTTGGTGTCGATGACCACCTTGCCGATGTTGGCCAGCTTGGTGCCGGTCTGGGCCAGAGTCACGTCCTCGCCGTCCTTGTTCTGGACGGTCTCCTCGTAGGTCTCGTGGGAGTGGCCGTCGATGAACACGTCGATGCCGGTGGTGTTGGCGATGACAGCCTTGGAGGTCCACACGTCGGTGGAGCCCTCGTTGCCCAGGTGACCCAGTGCCACCACGTAGTCGGCGCCGTCGGCCACAGCGGCATCCACGGCCTTCTGCACGGCGGCGTAGAGATCAGCGCCATCGTTGCCTTGGCTGAAGCTGTAAATATAGTTGCCCTCGGCGTCCTGGAAGTAGGTGGGGGTGGACTTGGTGAAGGACTCGGGGGTGTCGATGCCCACATAGCCCACGCTCACGTCGCCGTAGTCAACCACCTTGTAGGCGTCCAGAACGGACTTACCCTTCAGGTCGGTGAAGTTGCAGCACAGGTAGGTGTACGCAGCCTTCTCCTGGGCCAGGGTCAGGAAGTTGTCCATGCCGTAGTCGAACTCGTGGTTGCCCGGGATGGCGAAGTCATAGCCCACCTCGTTCATGATGTCCACGATGTAGGAGCCCTTGGACAGGGTCCCGATAGGGCCGCCCTGGATGGCGTCACCCGCATCCACAAGGGTGACGTTCTCCGCCCCGTACTGGGCCTCCATCTCGGCCTTGTAGGCCGCCACACCGGCGTAGCCCATGTTGGTCACGGCCCCGGTCTCCTCGTCGGTCACAGGGTCGATTCCGCAGTGCACATCGTTGGTGTGCAGGATCACGATCTTGCCGCTTTCGCTCTCTTCCGCCGCCAGCGCAGGCGCTGCCAGACTCACCGTCATAGCCGCCGCCAGTGCCAGCGAGAGCACTTTCTTCTTCATTTTCCCGTTTTCCACCTTTCCTCGTTTTTTAGGGTTTTCCTCAGTTCCTTCCCCTAATACTTCTTATAGTACCAAGGCAGGAAGAAGAATACAATACAATGTAAAAGAAAATTTTACATTTATGCGGTGCTTTTGGTAATAGGTAATAAAAAACCGGAGACGAGCATGCTCGTCTCCGGTTTTTGACTTTATTTACTGGCCCAGTTGCCGGTGGCCTCGGCGGTGAGGTAGGCGTTAATGAAACCGTCCAGGTCGCCGTCCATGACGGCATTGATGTTGCTGGTCTCATAGGCGGTGCGGTTGTCCTTGACCAGCTGGTAGGGCATAAAGACGTAGGAGCGGATCTGGCTGCCCCACTCGATCTTCATCTGCACACCCTTAAGGTCGGAGATCTTCTCGGCGTGGGCCTGCATCTGGAGCTCCACCAGCTTGGACCGGAGCATCCGCATACAGGTGTCCTTGTTCTGGAACTGGGACCGCTCCTGCTGGGAGGAAACCACGATGCCGGTGGGCTTGTGGATGAGGCGTACGGCGGAGGAGGTCTTGTTGATGTGCTGGCCGCCGGCGCCGGAGGAGCGGAACACCTGCATCTCAATGTCCTCGGGGCGGATATCCACCTCCACGTCGTCGGGGATCTCGGGCATGACCTCCAGGGCGGCGAAGGATGTCTGGCGGCGGGCATTGGCGTCAAAGGGGGAGACCCGGACCAGCCGGTGGACGCCGTGCTCACTCTTGAGGAAGCCGTAAGCGTTCTCGCCCTCGATCATGATGGTGGCCGACTTGATACCGGCCTCGTCGCCGTCCAGGTAGTCGATGATCTGATAGGTGAAGCCGTGGCGCTCAGCCCAGCGGGTGTACATGCGGTAGAGCATCTGGGCCCAGTCCTGGGCCTCGGTGCCGCCGGCGCCGGCGTGGAAGGTGAGGATGGCGTTGGAGTTGTCGTACTCGCCGGTGAGCAGCGTGGCCAGCTTGGCCTCACCGATCTCCTCCTCCAGCTTGGCGTAGCCCTCCTCCAGCTCGGGCACCAGGGACTCGTCCTCCTCCTCGTTGCCCATCTCGCACAGGGTCATGAGGTCCTCCCACTGGCTCTCCCGTTTGCGCTGGGCCTCCAGCTTGTTCTCCAGCTGGCGCATCCGGCGGGTGACCTTCTGGGACTTTTCCAGGTCGTCCCAGAAGCCGGGGGCGGCGCTCTCCGAGTTGAGCATATCCAGCTCCCGCTCGGCGGCGGGCAGGTCCAGGGCCTGGGAGAGCTCGTCCAGGGCGGGCTTGATATTGTTGAGTTTTACCTTGTACTCGTCGAATTGCAGCATCGCTTGCACGCTCACTTCCGTTCAGATAGCTTATCTATTATACCCGAATCTTTCCACTATGTAAAGGAAAACCCGCCCCAAACCACATAAAACAGCGGTAAGCCCGCCCGAAAGGCGGGCGGGCTCATCTCTGACTGCTGCCGGGGACTGGCTCCTCCCGGAAAATGAGGTCGTCCACATCCTCCGGCCGCCGTTCCCGGCCGCTCTCCTTCTTCCGCTGCTGCTCCTGCACGGACCACGCCCCCTCTCTCCAAACGGTCAGTCTGGACCAGTCTATGCGCCCCCTCCCCCTCCGGTGCCCGTCCCGCTTGTCTTTTTTCCGCCGGACCGATATAATAATATTTTACGATGAGAGGAGGTGCGCCCATGACCGAGGAGGAATTTCTGGCCTCCCTGCCCCTGGACCTGAGTGAACAGCAAAAAGCGGCGGTGCTGGCCGGAGAGGGGCCCGTGCTGCTGCTGGCGGTGCCGGGCAGCGGCAAGACCACCGTGCTGGTGGCCCGGCTGGGCTGCCTCATCCGCTGCCGGGGCATCTCCCCAAAGGAGATCCTCACCGTCACCTACACCGTCTCCGCCGCCGGGGACATGGCCAGGCGGTTCGCCGCCCTCTTCGGGGAGGACCTGGCCCGGCAGCTCTCCTTCCGCACCATCAACGGCCTGTGCGCCTCCATCATCCACACCTACGCCCGGTGGAAGGGCTCCGAGCCCTTCACCCTGGCCGACAGCGAAGCCCGCCTGAACGCCGTCCTCCGGGACCTCCTTCAGCGCACGGGCAGCGACTTCCCCACCGAGCAGCAGATCAAGGAGGCCCGGACCCACATCACCTACTGCAAGAACATGATGCTCCCGGAGGCCGACATCCACCGCCACACGGTGGAGGGGATGGACTTCCCCGCCGTGTACTTCGAGTACCAGGACTACCTGCGCCGCAGCCGACTCATGGACTTTGACGACCAGATGGTCTTCGCCCTGCGTATCCTCCTCCGGGAGCCGGAGATCCTGCACTACTACCGCAGCCGTTACCGCTGGCTCTGCCTGGACGAGGCTCAGGACACCTCCAAAATCCAGCACGTGATCCTGGCCCTGCTGGCGGGGGAACACCGGAACCTCTTCATGGTGGGGGACGAGGACCAGAGCATTTACGGCTTCCGTGCGGCCTGCCCCCGGGCCCTGCTGGACTTCGAGCAGAACTGGCCGGGGGCCAAAGTCCTGCTCATGGAGACCAACTACCGCTCCACCGGGGCCATCGTCTCCCGGGCGGACGCCTTCATCCGGGGCAACCGTGACCGCCGGGACAAGCACATGCGCACCGACAACCGGCAGGGGGAGCCCATCCGCCGGGTGGAGCTGACCGATTACAGCCGCCAGGCCCGGTATCTTCTCCAGGCGGCCAAGGACTGCCGGCGGTCCACCGCCGTCCTCTACCGCAACAACGACAGCGCCCTCCCCCTCATCGACCTGCTGGAGCGGGAGGGGGTGGCCTACGCCTGCCGCCAACGGGAGGGCTTCTTCTTTACCAGCCCCATCGTCCGGGGCCTCACCGACGTCCTCACCCTGGCCTACCGGCCCGACGACCGGGATCGATTCCTGCGGGTGTGCTGGAAGCTGGACCTGAAGATCAAAAAGGCCCTCCTCACCAACCTCTTAAGCCGCCAGAAGCCGGGACAGACGGTGGTGGACTGCCTCCTCTCCGGTGCCGGCCTCGCCCCCTGGCAGGTGGGCCGGGTGAAGGCCTTCGGCACCCACCTCTCCAAGCTGCCCCAGATGAGCAGCTTCGCCGCCCTGCGCCGCATCGTGAAATACATGGGCTATGGGGAATACCTGGGGGAGGAGCGGATGGATACCGGCCGGTTGGACGTACTGCTGGCCCTGGCCGTCCAGAACTCCGACCCGGCGGGGCTGCTTCGGCGGCTGGAGGAGCTCCAGGAGATTCTGGCCTCTGGGGGCGGGTCTGACCCCGCCTGTCCCTTCGTCCTCTCCACCATCCACGCCAGCAAGGGCCTGGAGTACGACCGGGTCCTCCTCATCGACGCCGCCGAGGGGCTCTTCCCCGCCCGGCGGCAGGCCGACGCCTCCCCCGCCGAGGCCCGGCAGGCCCTGGAGGAGGAGCGGCGGCTCTTCTACGTGGGGGCCACCCGGGCCAGGGAGACCCTGGAGCTGCTCACCTACGAGGCCAAATTCGGGGAGCCGGACCGGGTCCGCTTTCCCTTCGTCTCCGAGCTGTTGGGGGAGCCGGACCAGCCTGCCCCCACCGCCGAGGTGCCCGCCGCCCAGTGGGAGCTGGACTTTGCCCCCGGGGCGGCGGTGGTTCATCGCCAATTTGGGCCCGGGATCATCGAGAGCCGCACTGGCAGCATCGCCGTCATCGACTTTGAGAAGGTGGGGGTCCGGCGGCTGGACCTCACCGCCTGCCGGAAGGGAGGACTCCTCCGGCGGGCCTAGGTCCCATCCCTTGCGTTTCCCCAAAAGGTGAGGTAAAATGAACTATCATGTCCAATGGGACGCCGTATGGGCGTCCGAAGGGAGACCGTCATGGAAACCAACTATTCGATCAGCCGTCCCGAACTGCTCACCGTCACCCAGGGCAGCCGATCCTGGCAGGGGGCCGACCAGCTCTGGTACGCCGACGAGTGGCAGCAGAAGGCCGGCTGTGGCCCCACCACCGCCAGTGTGATGACCAGCTATCTGGCCCAGACCCGGAAGGCCTGCTCCCCCCTGTACCCCTCTGGGAGCTGGGCGCAGAAGGACGTCCTAGCCCTTATGGAGGAGATGTGGAAGTTTACTACCCCCGGCAAGCACGGGGTCAACACCACCCACCTCTTCGTCAAGGGTCTTACTGCCTTTGCCGCTGCCAAAGGGATCACACTGCCCCTGCGGGAGCTGGACATCCCCCGGCTGCGGCTGGCCCGGCCCACCGTGGATCAGTGCACCGCCTTCCTCCGCTCCGCCCTGGGCGCCGACCAGCCGGTGGCCTGGCTCAACCTCCACAGCGGCGAGGTGGAGGGCCTGGATGACTGGCACTGGGTGACCATCATCGCCCTGGAGGAGCGCCGGGACGGCACCGAGCTGTGTACCCTTCTAGACAGTGGCAAGGAGTATGCCGTGGACTTCCGGCTGTGGTTCCAGACCACCAAGCTGGGGGGCGGCCTGGTTGCGCCGGGGGTAGGCGTATGAGGGCCTTCCTGGCCGACCACTGGGCGGTAGCGGCCCTGTGGCTGTGCTTCACCAGCGCCATCGACTTTGCCCTCATGGGTGTGGACAAGTGGAAGGCCCGGCGGGGCGCCTGGCGCATCCCCGAGTCCACCCTGTGGCTCTTCGCCCTCCTGGGCGGCGCCCTGGGTGGCACCCTGGCCATGCAGGTCTTCCGCCACAAGACCCGCCACTGGTATTTCCGCTTTGGCTTTCCCCTGCTCTCCGCCCTGGATGTGGGGCTTCTCATCTGGCTGGCCCTGGGCTGAGTAATGCGCCCCAACGGGGCATTGGAAAGGAAGTGCTTCCCATGTCTTCACCCCACACCGGTGGTTTCCTGGACCGCACCTTCCGCCTCCGGGAGCGGCACACCACCGTCCGCACCGAGGCCGCGGCCGGCGTCACCACCTTCATGACCATGGCCTACATCCTGGCCGTCAACCCCTCCATTCTGGGCGACGCCGGCATGGACCGGGGGGCGGTCTTTACCGCCACGTGCCTGGCCTCCATCGTGGCCACGGTCCTCATGGCCTTTTTGTCCAACTATCCCTTCGTCCTCTCGGCGGGCATGGGCCTCAACGCCTACTTTGCCTACACCGTGGTGCTGAAGATGGGCTACTCCTGGCAGATGGCCCTGGCCGCCGTCTTTGTGGAGGGCGTCATCTTCATCCTCCTCTCCCTCACTCCCGTGCGGGAGGCCGTCTTCAACGCCATCCCCATGAGCCTCAAGCACGCCGTATCGGCGGGCATTGGCCTCTTCATCGCCTTTATCGGCCTTCAGAACTGCGGGCTGGTGGTGGACTCCTCCACCCTGGTGGCCATGTACAACTTCTCCGCCAACGCCGGTGAGTTCTCCACCGTGGGCATCGCCGTGGCTCTGGCCATGGTGGGCATCCTCCTCACCGCCGTCCTTATGGTGCGGAAGGTGAAGGGCCACATCCTCTGGGGCATGCTGGCCACCTGGGCCCTGGGCATCCTCTGCCAGCTCGTGGGGCTCTACGACCCCGCCGTCAAGGGGAGCCTCATCCCCGATTTCTCCGGCGGCTTCGGCATGCCCAGCCTGATGCCTACCCTGGGTCAGATGGACTTCTCCAAAGCCCTCACCCCCGATTTTGCCCTGGTGGTCTTTGCCTTCCTCTTTGTGGACCTCTTTGACACCCTGGGCGGCATCATGGGTATGGCCGCCCAGTCCGACCTGCTGGACGAAAAGGGCCGGCTGCCCCGGCTGAAGGGGGCTCTTCTCTCCGACGCCGTGGGCACCGCCGCCGGCGCCGTGCTGGGCACCTCCACCGTCACCACCTTCGCCGAGAGCGCCGCCGGCATGGCCGAGGGCGGCCGCACCGGCCTCACCGGTCTCTTCTCCGCCGCTCTCTTCGGCCTATCTCTCTTCCTCTCCCCCATCTTCCTGGCCATCCCCTCCTTCGCCACCGCCCCCGCTCTGGTGGTGGTGGGTTTCCTCATGATGGGCTCCATCCTGAAGGTGGACTTCTCCGACTACGCCCAGGCCATCCCCGCCTTCCTGTGCGTGGCGGCCATGCCCTTCCTCTACTCCATCTCCGAGGGCATCGCCCTGGGCGTCATCTCCTATGTAGTCATCCACCTGGCCGCCGGCGGTGAGAAGCGCCGCTCCCTCAACCCCGCCCTGTGCGTGCTGGCCGTGCTCTTCGTCCTCAAATACTTTTTCTTCTGAAGAAACGCCAAAAGACCGGAGGTCCCGTTTGGGACCTCCGGTCTTTTTTTACGGACAGGCTTCCCGGTAGACCTCCCCCGCCTCCAGGGTGATGTGCCTGGCGGCGAAAAGCTCCTCCACCGTGACGAAGAGATAGCCCTGGGCGTGGAGCCGGTCCACAATGGCCAGGGCGGCCTCCACGCTGGGGGGAAAGATGTCGTGGAGGAGGATGATGGAGCCGTCTTTGGCGTTGGCCACCACATGCTCGATCTCCCGGGCGGCGTTCTGGTCCCCCCAGTCCTCCGGGTCGATGGACCAGAGGATGATGGGACAGCCGGCGTTTTTGCGCACGGCGTCGTCCACCGCCCCGTAGGGGGGCCGGAGGAGAAAGCCGTCGTGGCCCAGGATGGCCATGAGCTTCTGCCGGGTGAGGGCCACCTGGGCATCGAAATCGGCCTTGGAGAGGCCGGTGAGGGCGACGTGGTCGTAGGTGTGGATGCCGATCTGGTGGCCCTCGGCATCCATGCGCCGGATGAGGTCCTCGTTGTGCTCCAGTTGGGCGCCGATGAGGAAGAAGGTTGCCTTCACCCCCCGCTGCGCCAGGCCGTCCAGCAGAGCGGTGGTGGTGGAGCGGCGGGGTCCGTCGTCAAAGGTGAGGGCGATGAGCTTGGGGGTCTCCGCCGCCGTCCATGCCGCCGCCGGCACCGACGCCGTCGCCACCCAGGGCGCCACCGCCCAGGCGGTGAGCAGCAGGAGGACCAGGGCCGCCGCCGCGCGGCACTTTATCCCTCTCGACAACATGACCGCCCGCCTTTCCTGTTCGTTCTCAAACAGTATGTCCGGCGGGCGGTCCTATTTTTCTGGTAATTTTTAGTCTCGGGGGTCTGGGTCGGCCTCCACCGACAGGATATACCGGTATATGGGCAGCAGGGTCTCCAGATCCTCTCCCACCAGGTCCACCAGGTCATGGGAGTAAAGAACGGGCTGATGGCCCTTGTGGTCCCGGCTCAGGGCAAAGCTGCGGGCGTTGTACCAGGGGTCCAGCAGGGGGCTCAGGTGGCCCTTGGGCCGCTTGTAGGCCTCCGTCTCCAGAGTGAAGCGGTCCTGCTTCCTGATCTGCCGGAGCAGCTTTTCAAAGGGGGCGGGATCGTGGTCCAGCCGGTGGCGCAGCTTGGCCATGGTGACCGGCGGGGCCTGGTAGTAGCCCATGCCGTAGGACCAGCCCTCCGGCTCCAGCTCGAACCAGAGTACCGGACGCCGGGCGAATTCCTCGTCGGTGGGCCGCTGGATGCTCCACCACAGGTGGTCCTTATAGGGTCCCCGGCCGTAGAGCCGCCGGGCGTCCCGGTAGATGCGGCTCACCTTGCCGAAGAGGCCCAGGTCGGGGGCGGCGGCGTTGAGCCGCTCCCACACCTCCCGGTTGAGCTCCCGCATGGGCTGGTAGAAGTCCCGGAGGTAGGTCTCCTTGTTGGCCTCAAACCAGCTCTTCTCATTGTTGAACCGGATGCCCCACATAAAGTCGATGGTCCGGTCGGAAAATCCCTGAAACATGATAACTCCTCTCCCCTCCGTCCCGGGGCACGCCGACGGTCCGGCGGCATAGAATGGGGCGGAGGGATACTGCATGGATCAATGTGCATTTTGTCTCCACCGGCCGGAGCCCCTGCTCTGCTGGTGGGAGGGGGACCTGCGGCTGGAAGCCGCCGACGGTCCCCGGCGTCTGTTGGGGGTACTTTCTCCCCGTGGGACATCCCTGCTCCACTTTGTGGAACTGGGGGGCGAGACCCGGACCTGGCCCGACGGAGAGGGTCTTGTCCGGGCGGTGACGGTGTATAACCGCTCCTCCCTGCCCATGGACCAGGTGGAGGTGGCCCCCGACGGCACCATAGAGCCGGGAAGCCTTCGCATCGAGGGCCGCCCGGCGGAGGAGCCGGTGCTGCCCGGTCTGGCCGCCGGTGGGCAGGCCCTGTTCACCTGGCGGGAACCGGCCGCCGGTACCTCTCAGGTCATCGGCCTGCGTTACCGCTACACCTTCTCCGGTGAAGTCCGTGAGGGCGTCTGCACCCTCTAAGCCGGACAGCACCGGAGGATTGGACAGACGGGGCGCCGCATCCGCCGCGCGCCGTCTGCGCTTTTCCCAAAGTTTCTCGCCGGAGAAATTTCCCATCCTGCTTTCACAAGGCCTGTCCAGTTTTTACAGGTTCTCCGGCACCGGCGGCGGGTCCAGGAAGAGGAAGTTGGACATCTCCACATAGGGGATGACGAAGAGGTCGGGGACGCCGTAGAGGAGCATGGAGATGATATGCCAGGGCAGGAAGGAGAAATTGAGCTTGAAGTACTCCAGGTGGCGTCCGGCCAACAGGCTCAACCCTTTGGAGAATGCCTGGGGCACCGAGGAGACCGGGTCCCGTGCCAGCACATAGCGGGCCGGCAGGAGGAGCACATAGAGGTAGTAGCCCGCCAGCAGCCCCAGCAGGAGCACGGGGCTGGACAGCAGCAGCATGATCTCACCGTTGGGGACGATGGTACCGGCCACGGCACAGAACATGCCGGGCAGGAGGCACAGCAGGGTGGAGAGCAGCCGCCACAGGGTCAGGATGACCTGGACGGCCAGGGCCTTGGCGGTGAGGCGCAGGTCGGCGTACCAGCCGAAGAGGGCCCGGAAGGGCCGGACCCGGCCCTCCAGGAAGCCCCGGTACTGGCTGAGCACTCCATAGCTCAGGGGAGCGGTGACCAGGAGCACGATACCCTGGATCACCGCCACGTTGACCACCTGACGCCAGGCCACCGGGAACACCAGCACCTGACCCACATCCTCATAGCGGACGGAGAAAACCAGTCCGCCCAGGTCGCCCAGTCTCTCCAGGCCCAGGAGGGCCAACAGGTTGGTCATGGCGGTGGCGTCGGCCTTCCAGATGCCGGTGGACATGGGAAACTGCCGCACATCCATGACGGTGTAGAAGAAGGTGCCTCCGCTCACCACGGAAAAAAGCTGCGCCAGCAGGGAGAGGAGAATGAGGAGGAAGGTGCACACCAGGCAGGGCCGGATGAAGCGGAAAAAGGTACGCTTGGCCCGAAACTTCAGGGCTCTGCGCTGCTGGCTGGGATGTTCTGTCATGCCTGGGCCTCCTCTGTGTTCTGGGGCGCTGTGGTCAGGGGAATGCCGATGTCGGGAGTGGTCTCACTGGCCGCCGGAGTCTCCGAGGGAACGGCGGAGGGCGCCGGGGTCTCCGCCGGTGCGGCGCTGGGGGTGGCCGACGGCTGGGGCTCCACCGGCAGCACCGGTGTGGCGCTGGGGGTAGCGCTGGGGGTAGCGGTGGCGGGAGTCGTCTCCGCCGGGGCAGAGGGCGAGGGCGACGGGGTGGTGATGATGGCGCCGTCGGCCTCGGTGAGGCCGTACTGGGCGGCGTCATAGGGGCTCACCAGGATGATCTGGTTGCGCATCTTGTAGGTGCTCTTGCTCTCCAGGGTGGAGCTCACCAGGTTGCCGTTGCCGTCATAGACGTTGCGGTAGGCCTCCACCACACGGCCACGGTAGGGGGTCTGCTCGGTCTTGGTGGAGCCGGCGGGCAGGGAGGGATCTACCTTGTACTCGGTGCTCCAGGCCGTGGAGGAGAGCTCCTTGTTGGTCATCTTTACGTACAGGTCGTCGGTCTTGGTGCCGTAGATCTGGACGGTGAGGCGGCTGTTTTTATAAGAGGTGACGATCTTGATGGGGTAGTCGGTGTCATTTTCAAAGCGGAAGTCGGAGGCGCCGTACCACACGGTGGCGTCCATGCCGTCGGGGACGTAGCCCACGGCGAACATGTGGTTGTGCCGCTCCACGATCTTCAGGTTGGAGTTGAGGGCGGCGTAGTAGATGGTGGAGGAGGTCTGACAGATACCGCCGCCCACCTCGTCGGTGGACTTGCCGCCCACATAGGAGGGGGCGGGGAGATAGCCCTTGTCGGCGGTGCGGCTGCCGGTGGTGTTGTTGTAGGAGAAAACCTCGCCAGGCAGCAGGATGATGCCGTCGCACACCGAGGCGGAAAGCTTCACGTTGCTCTTTCGGTTGGAGGAGCCGGAGACGCTGGAGCTGGCCTCGCCCAGCACGTCCCGGAAGAGGAGTGCCTTCAGGCTCTCGGTGGAGACGGTGGGCTCGGTGACGGTGAGGGGCACCGACACGTCGCTGCCCCAGGCGGCGTCCTTCAGGGCTGCCTGGGCGTCGGCGGTCTGGAAGTCCAGACCGGTAACGCTGGGGGTGATCTCAAAGGTCTCCTTGTCCAGGGCGGCGTTCTGCACCTCGGCGTAGACCTGGTCGTGGACGGCCTCCACGTCCACGTCGGCGGGGTCGGTAGTGACGGTAGAGAGGACCAGAGGCTCCTGGCTCTCCCCGGCAAAGGCGTCCAGGATGTCCGCCTTGGTGTTGCTCAGGTCAAAGGCCCGGCCGGGGGTACCCATGTGGAAGACCAGCTGATCTCCCTGGACCTCCCAGGTGGTCTCCTGGACGCCGCCGCCCAGCTCGGACTCGATCTGGGTCAGCAGGGCGTCCACCTGGGCCTCCCCCTCCTGGGTATAGCTGAGGGGGACTTCAATGTCATTGCCCCCCAGCAGCGACTGGATGAGCCGCCAGCCCCGGCTGAAGAAATTCCCCTGGCTCAGACCGCAGGCGGCGTCGGTGACGGCGCTGGTGTCCACGTCCAGCACGCTGCCGCTTACAGTATAGCTCTGGCTGGTGCCGTCCACCTGAAGGGTGATCTCTTTCCCGGTATAGCGCTGCTTGAGGTCCTCATCCAGGCGGCGCTCCACCTGGTCCCGGGTGAGTCCGCCCAGCTCTACGCCCCCGGCGGTGGTACCGGGCAGAGTTGTGCCGCTGGCACCCACCCAGGTGCACAGCCCCAGATAGCCGGCGGCCAACACCGCCACCACGATCCCGGAGGCGATGAGCCCCCGCCGGCTCTTTTTGGCCTCGCCTTCCGGCTTGGCCAGCCGCTTACCGGACTTTTTCTCTTCCATAGACGGATGCCTCCAATTACACGGTTCCCGGTCCATACCCGTTGGAGGACGGGCCGGTCGTCAGGTCCTATTTGCATGAAACCATGATACATTATATGTTCCACAGGGAAAAAAAGCAATTACAGAACGGTTACATCGTCGGAGCAGAACCCGCGCCAGCTCACTGGCAGGGCTTTGATCCCGTCCCCGGCGGCTTTACTTTTTCTTCCGTTCGTTGTATGATGTTGGATACTGGACAGCGTACCTCTGTCCAGGCAACTTTATCTTTTCAGATCGATTCGGAGGGAGCCGATATGTCTGACCCGCGTCAATTCAACCGCTCCGGCCAGGACCGGAACGACAGGGATCTGCTCTCCTGGATCCCCATTGTGATCTTTCTCTTCTGCTTTCCGCCCCTGGGGCTCTTCCTGCTGATCCTGCGGCTGGTCGGCGTCACCGGCCGCCGCCGGGGACAGGTGGGCCGCCATCCCTACGACCTCCAGCGGGAGGCCGCCGCCCGGGACGGCACACCCCAGGCGGAAACCGCCGCCGATCTCACACAGACCGGCACCACCCGGCGGCGGAAGGCCTCCGCCCGGTCCAGGGCGGGGCAGAACCTGGAGGAACGGCGCAGCGGCCGACTGTTTACCATCGCCGGGGCAATCGTAGCCGCCATCTTTGGTTTTATGGGCTTTACCGCCCTTCTGGACGCCCTCTCCTGGGGTGGATTTTTCTACTGCCTGGAGGAGATCTTCGTCCCCCTGGCCTTCTGCGGCGGCGGCCTGTGCATGCTGTGGCATGGCCTGCGCAAGAGCCGGAGGCTCAAGCGCTACCGTCAGTATCTCTCCCTCATCGGCCGCCGTGAATCCATCTCTGTGGCCATCCTGGCGGAGGCCACCGGCTTTGCCCCCCGGAAGGTCCGGGAGGACCTCCAGGATATGCTGGACGACGGCATCTTCCCCATGGGCTATCTGGACCTGAGCAGCGACCGGCTTTTCCTCACCGACGCCGGCATTCAGGATCGCCCCAAGGAGGAGCCGGAGAAGGCGCCGGAGCCCCCCAAGGAGGTGGAGCGGGCCGAGGCGGTGCTCTCCGAGATCCGCTCCCTCAACGATGCCATCGAGGACCCGGAGATGAGCCGGAAGATCGACCGCATCGGGGAGATCACCGGCAACATCTTCGCCTACCTGCGGGAGAAGCCGGACAAGGAGGGCAAGCTTCGCAGCTTTTTGAGCTACTACCTGCCCACCACCCTGAAGATCCTGGGCTCCTATGCCCAGCTTGAGGCCCAGGGGGTGGAGGGCGAGAACATCTCCGCCGCCAAGGAGCGCATCGAGGGCATGATGGACAAGGTGGTAGAGGGCTTTGAGCAGCAGCTGGACCGGCTCTTCCAGGACGACGCCATGGACATCACCAGCGACGTGGCGGTGCTGGAGCGGATGCTGGAGAAGGACGGCCTGGGCAGCTCCGGTATGACGCTGGGCGGCTAAACTGCATTGTGAAATTGTCTAATTTTTCTCATATTTTTCTCTGTATTTCATTGAAAATATCTATAACCGATGGTATAATATGGTTGAAGGGAGCGGAAGCCGTTACGGAGCAAGGAGGTACGCCATGAAAGCCCTGACCATCACCATCAGCCGTCAGTACGGCAGCGGAGGGCGGGCCATTGCCGAGCAGCTCTCCAAGGATCTGAACATCCCCTGCTACGACAACGAGGTCATATCCAAAGCCGCTCAGGAGAGCGATATCGGCGCGTGGGAATTCTCCATGGCGGAGAACATGCGCTTTTCCGAATTCATATACGCGCTCTCGGACATCACCCCCCACTGCGAGTCCCAGCCGCTCACCTACGGCGAGCGCATTTTCGAGGCTCAATCCACGGCGCTGCGGAAGCTGGCCGACCAGGGTCCCGCCATCTTCCTGGGTCGCTGCGGCAACTACGTGCTGCGGGACCGGCCCAACTGTGTCCACCTCTTTATCTGCGGCTCCCCGGAGGTCCGGGCACGCCGGGCGGTGGAGGTCTACGGGCTCAAGGAGAGCGAGGCTGCCCGGGAGATCCGGCGGATGGACAAGCTGCGCTCCGCCTACTACGGCACCAACACCGGCAGCCATTGGGGCTACGGGGAGACCTACGACCTCACCATCAACACCGACAAGCTCGGGGTGGAGGGGGCCGTCCGGCTCATCAAGAACTATATGATCCTCCGTGGCTGACCCACACAATACGAGGAGGGCCCTCCAGGCGATGCCTGGAGGGCCCTTTTTTGTTGTGTATTACCGCTCCATCTCGGTGATGAGGTCCACCCGGCGCTGGTGGCGTCCCCCCTCGAACTCGGTGGTGAGGAAGGCCTCCACGATCCGCTCGGCCAGGTTGGGACCCACTACGCCGGCGCCCATGGCCAGCATGTTGGCGTCGTTGTGGCGGCGGGTCATCTCAGCCACATAGGGGTCGGTGCACAGGGCGCAGCGGATGCCCTTGACCTTGTTGGCGGCGATGGAGATGCCCACACCGGTGGTGCAGATGACGATGCCCCGCTCGCATTTGCCGGAGGCCACCGCCTCGGCGGCCGCCTTGGCGTAGACGGGGTAGTCACAGCTGGTGGTGTCGGCGCAGCCGTAGTCCACATAGTCCAGCCCGTGGGAATCCAGGTACTCCTTGACATGCTGCTTCAGCGGAAACCCGCCGTGATCGGAACCAAGTGCGATCATAAATACTACCTCCTGTTATTTTTCAACGTCATTTTACATTCAACAGCGGGTTTCCGCCGCCGCCCTGCGGCGTCCGGCGGTCACGCCGTCCAAGCGTCTTGTCCAAAGTATAATACTTTTTGTTATTTTTTATTATAATATATCGTTTTGTGCGAGACAAGCCCCTCCGAATCAACCTCACAGCTTGACGGGCCTGGGCTGTCGTTTCTCGTAGAGGGTCACATACCGGAATCCGGCCTGGGTCAGGAGCTCATAGGCCTCCGGCACCCCTTTACCCACATTCTCTGTGCGGTGGGCGTCGGAGCCCACGGTGATGAGCTCTCCTCCCACCTCTTTGTAGATCTTCAGCACCGGCAGCCAGTCGGCCAGGGTACGGCCGTTGTAGGTATTGAGCTCGATGGCGTGGCCGGTCTGGGCCACGGTGCGGAGGATCTCCCGGATCTGCTCCCAGTACCGGTCCAAGGATACAGTCTGCCCATCCCGCATACACATATACCGCAGCGGGTAGATGATGTGACCCATGGCGTCGTAGTCCGGGATGGGCGCCAGGCGGAGCATCTGGGCAAAGTAGTCGTCCAGGCAGGCGTAGCACACCTCCGGGGCGGTATAATCCACAAAGTAGAAGTCCTTGGCGCCGGCCTCAGGGGTCAGGTTGTGGAGGGAGCCGATGACGAAGTCCAGCTCCGGCTGGGCCAGGGTGGCCTTGGCCCGGTCGGGATAGCGGTTGGCGCTGCCGAACTCCACCCCCAGCCGGACGGTGAGCCGCCCCCGGTACCGCTCCGCCGCCTCCCGTCGCTGCGCCAGGGCGGGGACCCAGTCGTAGCCGTTGGGCTGGGGCTTGCCGTCCAGGTCCACCAGGTCATAGTGGTCGGTGACACACAGCTCCGAGAGGCCGGCCTTCACGGCGGCCTCGGCCATCTCAGTAAGGGGCACCTCCCCGTCGGAGGAGAGCTTGGTGTGGGTGTGATAGTCGATATAATACATGAGGGGGACCTCCTATGTGGAAATCAGAACGGCCAGGAGGGGAACCACTTGAGGCAGCTGGAGGTATACCAGGTGGGTACCATGAGGCCGACGAGCACGGGATAAAAGGCGATATAGAGTCCCACGGCCAGGGCGGTGAGGCCGTACACCCCGTTCTTCCAGCGGCGGCTGCGCTCCATCAGGCCGTTAAAGAGCAGGCTGATTGCCAGCACCAGAAAGAGGGTGGAGGGGAAGTAGTGGTATTCGAAGGTGGTGCGGCCGATGAACATCCAGGGCACCAGCTGAGAGAGGTAACCGATCACGATGAAGAGGGCCTGGGGGGAACGGAGGGGGAAGGCCCAGCTGGCCAGGGCGCCAACCCCCAGCCAAAGGACCACGCCCAGGACCAGCAGCAGGATACCGCCCACCAGCAGGGTAGTGCCGGCGTCGGGCTGGAAGGCGGCCTCGGTCCGCAGGCAGGCCACCACAGCGATGGCGGCCACGACCAGGAAGAAGATGGCCCGGGACCGCTTTCTGCGAAAAGCCTGGGCGCCGCAGGCCAGGATGGCCAGCAGGCCGGTCCAGCAGACCACCGGGTTGTTGAAGCAGCCGAAGGCGGCCTTGAGCCCCTCAGCCTTGCCGGAGGTGTTGTCCAGGTAGTAGAGGATGGGGCGGGCGTCCACGATCCACTGGTACCACCGGGAGGAATAGGGGTGGGAGGCGGTGACGCCCTCGTGGTAGGTCAGCATGAAGTGCTGGTTCTGGAGCATGATGTCCACCACGTTCTGGCTGTCCTTGATAAAGAGCTCCCGCTGCCCGCTGAGGACCTGGGGCAGCTGGGTGAAGGGCCAGGCGAAGATTTCTGCCAGGATGCCCCACAGCCCGGCGTCGTTGCCCCGGGCGGCGGCATAGGGCCAGTAGGAGAGGGTGTAGATGAGGGCGGGGATGAGGACGAAGCACAGCACCGAGAAGGCCAGGGTCTTCCACAGCCAGGGCAGCTTGCCCGGGGCCTCGGCGGGCCAATCCCGGAGCTTGGAGAAGAGGCCGATGAAGTAGAGGACGGCCAGGCCCACCGCCCCATAGATGACGGTCCACTTGCTGGCGGCGCCGATGCCCCATAAGAGGCCGGAGAGGAAGAGGGGCAGCGCACAGCGGCGGAAGGGGGTCCCCGGGGCCAGGGTCAGCCACCGGTAGAGGAAGTAGTACATGAGGAGGATATAAAAGACCCCGTAGGTGTCGATGGTGCCGATGCGGGTCTGGGTAAGGTGCATGAAGTCGGCGGCGAAAAGGATGGTACCGCAGACGGCTACCGCCCGTTTGCCGAAGAGGTTTTTGAGGAAAATATAGAGGAGGGGCAGCATGAGCACCCCGAAGAGGGTCCCCATGAACCGCCAGCCGAAGGGTGTCATGCCGAAGAGGAGGATGCCCAGGCTCATGGTGAGCTTGCCCAGGGGCGGGTGGGAGACCTCGTAGGGGTAGACCCCTTCGATATGCTCCAGGGCGGTGCGGGGGTGGTAGATCTCGTCAAAATAGGCGGAGTTGTACCAGGTGGAGAGGGCGGGCACCGTGTCCTGCTCGTCGAAGAGGGCGTCGCCGCCGGTGGTGAGGCCGGTGAGGTCCACGAAGCCGTCCTCGTCGTAGAGGGCCAGCTCCTCCAGGTCCAGCAGGCCCTTGTCGGCCCGGCCGGTGATGCGAAGGTACTTTATATCCTGTGGGTTGGTGGGCTCCACCGTCTGCCATTTAAAGAGATCGTTATACTTCTGGGGTAGGGCGTAGCTGGGATCGTAACCCTCGGCGTCGGCCCAGTACCACACATCCTTGCCATCCTCCTCCTTCTGCCAGAGGGTGTACCAGGTCTGGCCGTCGGGGGAGATCTCCACGTTGTAGTCCCCGGTGCCCAGGCCGGTGAAGTAGGCCAGCTTGGTGAGGTGGACCTCCTGGGAGAGGGTCACGGTGACGGTCTGATCCTCCCCGAAGTCCAGGGCGGACTGGGGGGCGGAAAAGGAACCCAGCTGGAAAAAGGCGGTGGCGGCATAGACCACCGTAATGAGGAGCATGGGCAGCAGGTCCTTCCGCTCTATGGGGTGATGGGGCAGGACAAAGGAGAAGGGGGCCTGCTCCTGGAGGGCCACCCACTCCAGGCTCCCTCTCCGGGGCCGGGCGGCGGCACAGCAGCGGGCGAAAAAGAAAAATACCCCCGTCAACACCACCAGGGCAATGAGCATCCCCGGCAGGCAGGGCAGGATATACTGGTCCACAATGGTTTGCAGCTGGGTCATGAAGGCACCTCCGGCGCAGCACAAAAAATAGGGGACGGGCACAAGCCCGTCCCCTATTGTATTTCTTTTCCGGATGGATGTCAAAAGATTCTTGCCGATGCCTCACCGGGGGACGATATGGAACAAAAATCCTTCTCCGCCGGGGACCAGACGGATGTCAGCCTCCTGGAAGCTGAACCCGGCCAGGGAGCTGTCACCCGGCGTATAGTGCTGGCAGACCGTCACGGTGAGGTAGGGCGCCTTTCCCTCCTGGGCCGACTTCTGCACAGACGCCGTATCCACCTGCACTGTGGTGTGGAAAGG
Organism: Intestinimonas sp. HCP28S3_D6; assembly: GCF_052065695.1. Lineage (NCBI taxonomy): Bacteria > Bacillati > Bacillota > Clostridia > Eubacteriales > Intestinimonas > Intestinimonas sp. HCP28S3_D6. The sequence goes on along the minus strand of NZ_JBQHTM010000038.1, from coordinate 16,676 downwards.
CTGTCCCTCCACATAGGGCACCTCTGCCTTGTTGCCGCCGGGGGCCCAGGCCACCACGTAGTTGTAGTACGTCTGGCTCTGGTCCAGACAGCCGCTGATCTCCACGGTGGAGCCGCCCACTGCCCGGATCTCCAGATAGCGGCCGGAGCCGTAGTCCTCCCGGTAGTAATCGGTGTCGTAGGGCTGGTCGGAGGCGGGGCCGCTGGTCCCGGTGTTGGTGCTCCCGGTGCCGGTATTGGTGGTTCCGGTACCAGTACTCGTGCTTCCGGTACCGGTATTCGTATTCCCGGTACCAGGGGTGGTCCCCTCACCGGTGCCCGGCTGCACCTCCGAAACGGTGCCGTCGGTGACGGTGATGGTGCAGCTGGCGCTCACGGTGTGGCCGTTGGCGGCAGTGGTCGAAATGGTGATGGTATCGGTGCCCGCCTTCTCAGCGGTGTAAACGGCGTGGAGATTATCCGTGGGCCGCAGGGAGCCGCGATAGCTCCAGGCGATGAGGGGGTTGAGCCCGGCGGGGACGGTCTCCACGGTCAGGTCCAGGCTCTCCCCCACCTTCACGGTGGCGGAGGCGGGGGTGAGTTTCAGCCCGGTGAGGGTGGGCTCCGGGGTGACGGTGACGGCGCAGGTATCCTCGTAGACCTTGCCCCGGTAGGTCATGGAGGCGGTGATGGTGGCGGTGCCGGCGCTCCGGCCGATCACGTCGCCCTCACTGTCCACGTAGGCCACGGAGGGGGCGCTGGAGACAAAGCGTACCTGGGGCTGCTGGCCGTCGGGGAGGCCAGTGCAGCTGGTGGTCAGCTTTTGCGACACTCCGCCCGCCATCAGCTCCATGGTGGAGGGTGTCAGGTCAAAGGAGACCTGGGCGCTGCCGGTGGCCTGGTTGGCGTCCACCTGGAGGGTGTAGACCAGGAGGCCCCGGTTGTTTTCGGTATAGCTCCGGCTGGCCACGCCGAAGTCGGGCCGGACCCAGGTGAGGGTCTCCCCGTCCACCACCACGTTGCCGGTGGGAATCTGGTAATCGGCCACGGTCTGGGTGCTGCCCATCTGGCGGCCCTGGCCGTCAAAGAGTGCATAGCTGAAGTCGCCCGCCGTGCCGGCGGCATCCCGGGTCTGCCACATGACCACAAAGGTGTTGTCGTTGACGGCCACCAGGCGGACGTCCTCCACCCACTCACTGCCGTCGTTAAAGTTGGTCAGCCACTGGATGTCGGCCTTGCCGTTGGGGAAGCCGTCCTTGGGCACCACAGCCAGCAGGGCGTTCATCCGCTCCTCCTTCCAGGAGGCGGCGTCGGTCTGGGGGGCGGAGGCGCCGGCCAGCAGGTAATAGCCGTCGGAGGCGGCCACCCCGCCCAGGGCGGCGTGGGTGGTGTTGTCGCCCACGGCGCCATAGAAGGAGAGTACATTTTGCTGGGCGCCGCTGGACTGAGTGATGGCGAAGGAGCGGGGGTAGGCATCGCCCAGGTCGGCGTAGACGGGGGCGCCGTCAGCGAAGATCACGTCCTGGGCAAAGGAGTGGCTCACATGGTTGGCGGGGAACTCACTGCTGGTCTCCATCACCGCCATGTCGGAGGTGCGGATGAGTGCGGTGAAGTTGGACTGGTGGTTGAGGCCGTCAGAGGTGAGGTAGCGCAGCCGGGCGGTGTGGAGGACCAGGGTTCCGTCCTCCTCCGCCATGGCGGTGTTGTCGGTGGAGCGGAAGGGCTGGATGGTATAGCTCTCCCCGCCGGTGATGGAGGCGGCACCCACCCGGTTCCAGCTCCGGTCGTATTTGACGACCCGGTAGACCTCCTTGCTGTCATTCTCCTCCTTGTTCTCCTGGCCGTAGACAGCGTAGTAGCCGTCCTCGCCCACATAAAAGCTCCCAAATATGGACAACTCGGCGGGCAGGGTACGGATTCCCTGAGAGACGCCGTCGCTGGAGAAGGTCTCCACCTTGAGCTGGGCCTCCTCCGCCCGGACCACGGTATAGCCGCCGTCGGCGCCGGGGACCAGCCACAGGGGGGTGTTCCCCAGGTAGACGGAGCTGGAGGTTCTCACGGGGGCCTGGCTCTGGAGGAGGGTCATCCCCGCTCCCGCCAGCTGCTCACCCCGGAGCGCGGTGGCCGAGGTGAAGGCCCGGTCCACCATGACGGCGGCCTCGTTCCAGGTGATGGTGCCCTTGGGGTTAAAGCGCCCGGCCTCGTCTCCCTCCATGATGCCCAAAGCGGAGGCCTGGTCCACGTAGGTGGAGGCCCAAGTGCTGACGGTGGCGGCGTCGGTGAAGGTTTTGGCCGTGCCCCGCTGGGCCATGGAGCCCTCCAGCACCGACTGCTCCAGGAAGTCGATGGCGGAGCACATCATCTTGGCCGCCTGCTCCCGGGTGAGGAGGGCGTCGGTGTCCGCCCGGCGCTGTCCATTCACCAGGGCGCCCTCGGTGATGCCGTAGGCGGCGGCGTAGTACATGCCGTTCTTTCCCCCGAGGTTGTACTGGTTTATCGTGTCGGCGATGTCGGTGAAGTAGCTGCTCTCCTTGGCGGGGACGGCAGCAAAGCTGGAAGGGGTCATCTCCTTCTGGACCAGGTTCACCAGGAGCTGGCAGAAGTCGCCCCGGCGGATGGGAGCGGTTGTGGCGCCCCCGGTGTTGAGGCCCTCCAGAATACCGTTCTCCTCCAGATGGGTCAGCTGTGCCGCCGACCAGGCGGGAGGTGCATCGGAGAAGGCGCCGGCGGTCACGCCGCCGGTGAGCAGCGACGCACCGACGAGGCCGGCAACCAAGACCTGTTTCCATTTCATGACAGCTATACTCCTCTCTGTTTCGCGCCCGGAAGCGTGTTTCTAGCTCTCAGTATAGTCCTCTCTCCAGAAGAAGTCCACCCCCCGGCAAAAAACGACCCCGGTCCCAAATGGGACCGGGGTCGGAACGGGCTTACTTCTTCTTTTTGTTGCCCAGGTTTTCAAAAAAGTTCTTGATGGGGTCATTGCCGGCGTGCTCCTCGCCCATGGTGGCGGCGAAGGCCCGTAGGGCGTCCTTCTGCTCCTTGTTGAGGCCGGTGGGGACCTTTACCTTCACGGTGACATACTGGTCGCCCCTGCCCCGGCCGCCCAGGCCGGGGATGCCCTTGCCCCGGAGCCGGAAGGTGGTGCCGGACTGGGTGCCCTCAGGCATCTCGTACTTCACGTTGCCGTCGATGGTGGGGATCTCCAGCTCAGCACCCAGGGCCGCCTGGACGAAGGAGACGGGCTGGTCCATGTAGACCGCCGTGCCCTCCCGCCGGAAGATGGGGTGGGGCTTGACGGTGACGCCGATGAGCAGGTCGCCCGCCGGTCCGCCGTTGCGCCCGGCGCCGCCCTGCCCCCGGAGGGAGACAGCCTGACCGTTGTCGATGCCGGCGGGGATGGTGACGGCCAGCTTCTTCTGCTTGCGGACGGTGCCCGCGCCGTTGCAGGTCTTGCAGGGCTGGTGAATGATCTTGCCGGTGCCGCAGCACTTGGGGCAGGAGGTGGTGGTGGAGAAGGAGAAGCCTCCTCCGCCCCGCTGGATGCGCACCGTGCCGGTGCCGTGGCAGTCGGGGCAGACCTCCGCCGTGGTGCCGGGGGCGCAGCCGGTGCCCTTACAGACGTCGCACTGCTCGGTGCGGCTCACCGTGACCTCCTTCTCGCAGCCGAAGGCCGCCTCCTCGAAGGTGATGGTGACGCCGGCCCGAATGGTCTCACCCTTCTGAGGGGCGTTGCGCCGGCTGCCGCCGCCGCCCCCGAAGCCGCCGCCGAAGAAGGACCCGAACAGGTCGCCCAGGTCGATGTCCCCCATGTCGGTGAAGCCGCCGAACCCGCCGAATCCGCCGCCGTTGGGGTTGAAGTTGGGGTCTACCCCCGCGTGGCCGAACTGGTCGTACCGGGCCCGCTTATCCTTATCCGAGAGGATCTCGTAGGCCTCGTTGACCTCCTTGAAGTTGGCCTCGGCCGTCTTGTCACCGGGGTTGAGGTCGGGGTGGTACTTTTTGGCCAGCTTCCGGTAGGCCTTTTTAATCTCATCGTCCGACGCGCCCTTGCTGACGCCTAGGACCTCATAATAATCTCGTTTCTGTTCCGCCATTGGTTCTCACCTCTTTGCGCGGAAAGGGGCGGGGTCGGAGACCCCGCCTGCGCTTCCCATGGGGCGCCGGCGTAACCGCCGGAGCGCCTCTTCTGAATTCAAAAGGATCTTACTTATTATCGTCGTCCACGACCTTGTAGTCGGCATCCACCACGTTGGGGTCGGTGCCGCAGGAACCGCCGCAGTCGCCGCCGGCGCAGCCGCCCATGTCGGGACCGGCCTGGCCGCCCTGAGGATTGGCCTGCTGATACATCTTCTCGGCGATGGGGTAGAAGGCCTTGGTGGTCTCCTCGGTGGCCGCCTTGATGGCCTCCACGTCGGTGCCCTTCAGGGCTTCCTTCAGCTTGTTGAGGGCGGCCTCCACGCTGGCCTTGTCGCTGGCGTCGATCTTGTCCTTGGCGTCCTCCAGGGCCTTCTCGGTCTGGTAGACCACCTGGTCGGCCTGGTTGCGGACGTCCACCTCTTCCTTCCGCTTGGCGTCCTCGGCGGCGAACTGCTCGGCCTCGCGGACGGCCTTGTCGATGTCCTCCTTGGACATGTTGGTGGAGGAGGTGATGGTGATGTGCTGCTCCTTGCCGGTGCCCAGGTCCTTGGCGGAGACGTTCACGATGCCGTTGGCGTCGATGTCGAAGGTGACCTCGATCTGAGGCACGCCGCGGCGGGCGGGAGCGATGCCATCCAGGTTGAAGCGGCCCAGGGTCTTGTTGTACTGGGCCATCTCACGCTCGCCCTGGAGGACGTGGACCTCAACGGAGGTCTGGTTGTCGGCGGCGGTGGTGAAGACCTGGCTCTTGTTGCAGGGGATGGTGGTGTTGCGCTCGATGAGCTTGGTCATGACGCCGCCCATGGTCTCGATGCCCAGGGACAGGGGGGTGACGTCCAGCAGCAGCAGGCCCTTCACGTCGCCCACCAGGACGCCGCCCTGGATGGCGGCGCCGATGGCCACGCACTCATCGGGGTTGATGCCCTTGAAGCCCTCCTTGCCGGTGAGCTTCTTGACCATGTCCTGCACGGCGGGGATACGGCTGGAGCCGCCCACCAGCAGGACCTTGGAGATGTCGCTGGCAGAGAGGCCGGCATCGCTCATGGCCTGACGCACGGGGCCGGCGGTGCGCTCCACCAGGTTGGCGGTGAGCTGGTCGAACTTGGCGCGGCTCAGGGTCAGATCCAGGTGCTTGGGGCCGGTGGCATCGGCGGTGATATAGGGCAGGTTGATGGCGGTGGAGGTGACGCCGGAGAGCTCGATCTTGGCCTTCTCAGCGGCCTCCTTCAGGCGCTGCATGGCCACCTTGTCGCCGGAGAGGTCGATGCCGTTGGAGCTCTTGAACTCGGCGACCATCCAGTCCATGATGGCCTGGTCGAAGTCGTCGCCGCCCAGATGGGTGTCGCCGGAGGTGGAGAGGACCTCAATGACGCCGTCGCCGATCTCCAGGATGGACACATCGAAGGTGCCGCCGCCCAGGTCGTAGACCATGATCTTCTGGTCCTGCTTCTCCTTATCCACACCGTAGGCCACAGCGGCGGCGGTGGGCTCGTTGATGATACGCTTCACGTCCAGACCGGCGATCTTGCCGGCGTCCTTGGTGGCCTGACGCTGGGCGTCGTTGAAGTAGGCGGGGACGGTGATGACGGCCTCGGTGACGCTCTGGCCCAGATAGGCCTCGGCGTCGGCCTTCAGCTTCTGAAGGATCATGGCGCTGATCTCCTGGGGAGTATAGGCCTTGCCGTCGATAGTCACCTTGTGGTCGGTGCCCATCTGACGCTTGATGGACATGATGGTGCGGTCGGGGTTGGTGATGGCCTGGCGCTTGGCCACCTGGCCCACCATACGCTCGCCGTCCTTGGAGAAGGCCACCACAGACGGGGTGGTGCGGTTGCCTTCAGCGTTGGCGATAACAACGGGTTCGCCGCCCTCCATGACGGCCACGCAAGAGTTCGTGGTACCAAGGTCGATACCGATGATCTTAGACATAAACGATTCCTCCAATATATTGAAAACTTATTTTTAACGATGGTCGTGTGGGCGGCCAAAGGCCGCCCCTACGGGATAGTGTCAGTTCGCAACTTTCACCATGGCGAACCGGATGACCTTCTCGCCCAGCCTGAAGCCGGACTGGAAGACCTCCACCACGGTGTTCTCCCCGGCGCTCTCGTCCTCCACGTGCATGACGGCGTTGTGGAGGGAGGGGTCGAAGGTCTCGCCCAGGGCGGGGATCTCCTCCACGCCCAGCTTGGAGAGGATGTCCTTCAGGCCGGTCATGGTCATCTCCACGCCCTTCTTGTACGCCTCGTCGGCGGTCTCCTGCTTGAGGGCCCGCTCCAGATTGTCGTATACGGGCAGGAAGGCGGCCACGGCGTCGCTCTTGGCGCCCTGATAGATGCCCTCCTTCTCCTTCTGGGAGCGCTTGCGGAAATTGTCGTACTCGGCGGCCAGGCGGAGGTACTGCTCCTCCTTTTCGTCCATCTGCTTCCGCAGCTTTTCCAGCTCCTCCAGCAGCGGATCGGCCGCCGCCTCCTGCTGGGGAGCGGCCTGGGCCTCGGTCTGGGTCTGGGTCTCCTCCACGGGGACCTCCTCCACAGCCGGGTCCTGCTGTTTCTTTTCCTGCTTGCTCAAGCGATTACCTCCTAAGTGGATCGTCCTACTTCTCCTTTTCCTCTGCCGGCGGCAGGCTGCCCTGTTCAAAGAGGCGGCTCAGGCCGGCGGCGAAATAGGAGAGACGGGCGGTGATCTTTGCATAGTCCATCCGGGTGGGGCCCACCACACCGATGACGCCTCGCATGCCGTCGCCGATGTCGTAGCTGGCCACCACCACGCTTGTGTCTTTCAGGGCGTCGGCCACGTTCTCCGGGCCGATAAGGATCTCCATGGGGTCCCCCTGGGGCATGGGAAAACGGGCGGCGTCCTGGTCCTCGCTGAGGTAGCTCATGAGGGGGGCGGCCCGGTCCAGGCTGCGGTACTCCGGGTGGGAGAGGAGACTGGCGATGCCGGCGGTGTGGACCCTGCGCTGCTCCAGGCTCTCCAGCACATCCATGGCAAAGGAGACCACCAAACTGATGAGGCCGTAGGCCTCGCCTGCCGCGTGGGAGGCCACCCGCATGAGCTCGGGGGTGATCTCGTCCAGGGTGAGGCCGGTGAAGGTGGTGTTCAGCAGGGTGTTGAGCAGCTGGAGCTGGGCCTCGCTCAGGTCGGAGGGCAGCCTCACCAGCCGGTTGCGGACCACGTTGGTATCCGTCATCACTACAATAATAAAGGAGTCGCTGGAGACCATCAGCAGATCGAAGCGCTGGATGGTCACCCGGCTGGACCCGGAGGCCAGGGCGAAGGCGGGATACTGGGTGAGCTGGGAGATCACCCGGCCGGCCTGGTCGATGACCTGGTCCAGCTCCCGCATCTTCAGATGCAGGGCCTCATTGAGCTTCCGGGTCTCCTGTACCGACAGGCGGTAGTCTTCCATGAGCTCGTTGACGTACACCCGGTAGCCCCCCGGCGAGGGGATGCGCCCGGCGGAGGTGTGGGGCTGCTCCAGCAGGCCCAGGGCCTCCAGATCGGCCATCTCGTTGCGGATGGTGGCCGAGGAGACGTTGAGTCCCGGCGTGGCGGCGATGACCTTGGAGCCCACCGGCTCCGCCGTCTGGATATAGTTTTCGATGATGGCGCGGAGGATCTTTTTCTTCCGTTCCGTTAGATCCATCCCCGCTCACCTTCTTCTCTGTGGTTTTAGCACTCATTCTCCCTGAGTGCTAATGTAAATCTACCACCACCCCGGTTAAAAGTCAATAGGGTAGGTTGTAAATTAAATGTGAACGGTTTCACCCCGGTAATTTTTGCTTTTTGATCTTGCACACCCATTGTCCGATTGCCAACGGCAGGCAGGTGTGGTAGGATGATGGAAACAGAGAGGAGGGGCGGTCATGCCGTTTGACTTTTCCATTCAGGACTATGACGCTCAATATAAGGATGCCCTCATGGACATCTCCCTACCCTGGCTGGAGGGCAACGACCTCCTGGAGCCGGCGGACATCGACCAGCTGACCCACCCGGAGCGGGTGCTGGCGGCGGGTGGGCGCATCTTTCTGGCCATGGCGGAGGGGAAGCCGGTGGGCATGATGATGCTGGAGCCCTTTGGCAATGGGGTGGCCGAGCCCTTCAAGTTCGGGGTGCTGGAGGCCTGCCGGAACCACGGCATCGGCAAGGCCCTCATGGAGGCCACCATTGACGCCGCCCGGGCCATGGGGGTCCACACCCTGGTCCTCACCTCCCACCACAGCCTGAAGGCCGCCCTCCATATCTATGAGTCCTACGGCTTCCGCTATGAGGACCACGACCACGTGGCCTTCGAGCTCTCCGACATCGCCATGAAAAAGGAGCTCTGACCGTTACCCCACCGACACAGAAGGGCCGGTCCGGGGCGAAATCCCTCTATTCCGATCGTCCTTTCTTTTTTTCAACAAAAACCGCTGCCTCTCCCTTCCCATTCTTTCCAGTATAGAATCCTCTCTCCCTCCACATCCTCTTTCTTACAGGAATCTTCGATGATGGAGGAGAAGCGCCATGATGAAACGAACCCTCGCGGTCCTGCTCTGCGCCGGGCTGCTGGTCTGTCCCGCCGCCGCTGCCGCCGCTGGCAGTCCCCAGGTGGAGGCCGCCGACGCAGTGCTGATGGAAAAGGAGACGGGCACCGTTCTGTGTGAGCAGAACGCCCACGACAAGCGGGAGCCGGCCAGCGTCACCAAGATCATGACCCTGCTGCTGGTGATGGAGGCCCTGGACGAGGGCCGCATGGCCCTCACCGACCAGGTCACCGTCTCCGCCTACGCCGCCTCCATGGGGGGCTCCCAGGTCTATTTAAAGGAAGGGGAGCAGATGAGCGTGGAGGAGCTCATCAAGGCGGTGGCGGTGGTGTCGGGCAACGACGCCGCCGTGGCCCTGGCCGAGCACATCGCCGGCAGTGAGGAGGCCTTCGTGGCCCGGATGAACGAGCGGGCGGCCCAGCTGGGCATGGCCGACACCAACTTTGTCAACTGCACCGGCCTCCCCGCGGCGGGCCATCTGACCTCCGCCTACGACATCGCCCTCATGTCCCGGGAGCTCATCCTCAACCACCCGGACATCCGGCAGTACAGCACCATCTGGATGGACACCATCCGGGGCGGCCAGTTCCAGCTGGCCAACACCAACAAGCTGGTCCGCTACTATGAGGGCTGCACCGGCCTGAAAACCGGCTCCACCGACTCCGCCCTCTACTGTCTCTCCGCCACCGCCGAGCGGGAGGGCATGGAGCTCATCGCCGTGGTCCTGGGCTCCCCCACCTCCGCCCAGCGCTTCAGCGCCGCCCAGGCCCTGCTCACCTACGGCTTTGCCAACTACACCCTGGTGGACGTCCGCCCCGACCAGGCCATTCCGCCGGTGGCCGTCTCCCTGGGGGTGACCGACACGGTTCAGCCCGTGCTGGCAAACGGCAGCCGCATCCTGGTGGAGAAGAGCCAGCTCAACCAGATTACCACCTCCCTCCAGCTCTCTGAGGACGTGGAGGCCCCCGTGGAGCAGGGCCAGACGCTGGGTGAGCTGACCGTCTCCGCTGGCGATACCAAGCTCTGCACCATCCCCCTGGTGGCCGACCAGGCGGTGGCACGCATCACCGTCCCCGGCCTGTTCCTGCGGCTGGTCCGGAACCTCTTTCTGGCCGGCTGAGTCCTTCTGTTTCTCTCCTCGGAAAGAAACGGAAAAATATGCGTAAAAATTATGGTTCCCGCCCTCCCGCACCTTGACGGAGTGCTATTTGTGTTGTATAATTCATACAAATAACTAGAGCTATATTTTAGGTCAATTAGCGTTATTGACAAGCTTCGACGGTGTCCCCCAGGGGCATTTGGATAATATTACCAAAGAAATGAGGCGCTAACCATGGATCGCACAAATAAACCCACCACCGAGGAGATCGTCAGGGCGTACACCAACGGCGAGGCCATCCGGGCCTGGGCGTTCATGGGCTCCCATGCCCAGGAGCGGGACGGACAGTGGGGCTACACCTTCCGCGTCTGGGCGCCCCACGCCGCAGAGGTCTCCGTGGTGGGAGACTTCAACCGCTGGGAGGAGGAGGCCAATCCCCTCTCTCCCATCGGCGGGGGCCTGTGGGAGGGCTTTGTCCCCGGCCTGGACCGCTATGACATCTATAAGTATTCCATCCGCACCAAAGACGGCCGGACCCTTCTGAAGGCCGACCCCTATGCCTTCCACGCCGAGACCCGGCCGGGCACCGCCTCCAAGCTCTACGAGCTGGGGGGCTACCAGTGGAACGACCAGTCCTGGCTGGACTACCGGAAGAAAAACCCGATTTATCACCGTCCACTGAATATCTATGAAGTCCACCTGGGCTCCTGGCGGCGGACGGGGGACGGGCAGTTCCTCTCCTACCGGGGGATTGCCGACTACCTGGTCCCCTACGTGAAGGAGATGGGCTTCACCCATGTGGAGTTTATGCCCCTCACCGAGCACCCCCTGGACGACTCCTGGGGCTACCAGTGCACCGGCTACTTCGCCGCCACCAGCCGCTTCGGCACCCCCGACGACCTCATGTACCTCATCGACCAGCTCCACCAGGCCGGAGTGGGCGTCATCCTGGACTGGGTGCCCGCCCACTTCCCCAAGGACGCCTTCGGCCTCTACGAGTTCGACGGTGAGCCCTGCTATGAGTACCAGGACATGCGTAAGGGTGAGCACGCCGATTGGGGCACCCGGGTCTTTGACTACGGCCGCAACGAGGTCCGCTCCTTTCTCTTCTCCTCCGCCCTTTTCTGGCTGGAGATGTTCCACATCGACGGCCTGCGGGTGGACGCGGTGGCCTCCATGCTTTACCTGGACTACGGCCGGCAGGGCGGCGAGTGGGTGCCCAACATCCACGGCGGCAACGAGAACCTGGAGGCCGTGGACTTCCTCCAGAAGCTCAACGAGCGCATCTTCGCCGAGCACGACGACGTGATGATGATCGCCGAGGAGTCCACCGCCTGGCCCAAGGTGTCCCACCCGGTGAGCGAGGGCGGTCTGGGCTTCAACCTGAAGTGGAACATGGGCTGGATGAACGACGTGCTCCACTATATGAAGCTGGACCCCTATTTCCGGCAGTTCAACCACCGGGACATCACCTTCTCCTTTATGTACGCCTTTTCGGAGAACTTCATCCTCCCCCTCAGCCACGACGAGGTGGTCCACATGAAGGGCTCCCTCCTCAATAAAATGCCGGGGACCTACGAGGAGCAATTCTATGGCGTCCGGGCCTTCTATACATATATGCTCACCCATCCGGGCAAAAAGCTGCTGATGATGGGCAGCGAGTTCGGCCAGTGGAACGAGTGGCACTTCGAGTACTCCCTGGACTGGCACCTGATGGACAACGAGATCAACCGAAAGACCCAGGCCTTCTTCAAGGCCGCCAACCACCTCTATCTGGAGCACCCGGAGCTGTGGCAGGAGGACTTCTCCTGGAAGGGCTTCGAGTGGATCTACGCCGACGACAACCAGGCCAACACCATCTCCTTCCTCCGCAAGGACGACAAGGGGGATACCCTGGTGATCGTGTGCAACTTCTCGCCGGTGGACCGGACGGGCTACTGCATCGGCGTGCCGGTGCCCGGCGCCTACACCTGTATCTTCAACACCGACGACGAGGACTTCGGCGGCGAGGGCCGCGGGGACAAGGAGCCGGTGAAGAGCACCTACACCCCCTGCCACGGCCGGGAGCAGTCCATCATCATCACCCTGCCGCCCATGAGTGCGGTGATCTATAAGTGTACCCGCAAGTTCCCCGCCCGACGGAAGAAAGAGGCCAAGCTGGCCGTAAAGGCTCCGGCTTCCAAGCCGGCGGTGCGCAAGCCGGCGGCCAAGCCCGCCGCGAAGGAAAAGGCGGCCAAGCCCGCCCTCCGCAAGACCGCCGCCAAGCCGGCGGTGAAGGAGAAGTCTCCCCACCCGGCGGTACGCCCCAAGGCCCAGCACCCCGCCGTGAAGAAAACCCCCAAGGAGGGCTGACCCCTCCCCTCTGTGATCCTGTGATCTCCACTTTGACCGAGAGGTGATAGAGATGAAAAAAGAATGTGTCGCCATGCTGCTGGCAGGTGGACAGGGCAGCCGCCTAAAAGCTCTGACGTCAAAAGTAGCAAAACCCGCTGTCCCCTTCGGGGGCAAATACCGCATCATCGACTTCCCCCTGAGCAACTGCGTCAACTCCGGCATTGATACCGTGGGCGTCCTCACCCAGTACCAGCCCCTGGAGCTCAACGGTTACATCGGCAACGGCCAGCCCTGGGATCTGGACCGCTCGGACGGCGGTGTCCACATCCTGCCCCCCTACGTGAAGGAGGGGGACAAGGGCACCTGGTACAAGGGTACCGCCAACGCCATCTATCAGAACATCGGCTTTATCTCTCTCTACGACCCCGACTACGTCCTCATCCTGTCCGGCGACCACATCTACAAGATGGACTACGAGCAGATGCTGGAGCACCACAAGGCCATGAACGCTGCCTGCACCATCTCGGTCATGGAGGTCCCCATGGAGGAGGCGCCCCGGTTCGGCATCATGAACGTGGATGAGAACGACATGATCTACGAGTTCGAGGAGAAGCCCAAGAAGCCCAAGAGCAACCTGGCCTCCATGGGCATCTACATCTTCAACTGGAAGCAGCTGCGGGAGTACCTCATCGCCGACGAGGCCGATGAGAAGTCCGCCAATGACTTCGGCAAGAACATCATCCCCGCCATGCTGGCCAACAGCGAACGGATGGCGGCCTACCGCTTCTCCGGCTACTGGAAGGACGTGGGCACCATCGACTCCCTGTGGGACGCCAACATGGATATGCTCTCCGTCCACAGCGGCATCGACCCCTACGACACCGAGTGGCCCATCTACGCCCGCACCCCCACCCGGCCGCCCCACTTCACCGGCCCCAACGCCGTGGTCCATCACTCCCTGATGACCGGCGGCTGCGTGGTGGACGGCGAGGTGGAGAACTCCGTTCTCTTCCACTCCGTGACGGTGGAGAAGGGGGCCAAGGTCCGCTACTCCATCCTCATGCCCGGCGCCGTCATCAAGGAGGGGGCCGACGTGGAGTACGCCATCGTGGCCGAGAAGGCCGTCATCGGTGCCGGCGCCAAGGTGGGCACACCGCTGGCGGTGGACGGTGCCCCGGACGACTGGGGCATCGCCGTGGTTTCCGAGGGCATCAAGGTGGGTGACAACGCCGTGGTCCCGGCCAAGGCCATGGTCACCCGGAACGTGAAAGGGGGTGCGGCGAAATGACCAACAAGCTGCACGGGATCATTTTCGCATACCGCTCCAATCCGCAGCTCCGGGAGCTCTCTCAGCCCCGGAACACCTGCTCCATCCCCTACGGCGGCCGCTACCGGGTGGTGGACTTCATGCTCTCCAACATGGTCAACGCCGGCATCTCCGACGTGGGCCTCATCGTACATACCAACTACCAGTCCCTCCTGGACCACGTGGGCTCCGGCAAGGATTGGGACCTCTCCCGCAAACACGGCGGACTGCGCATCCTCCCCCCCTTTGGCTACGCCGACAAGCAGCGGGAGGGCGACTACCGGGGCCGCATGGACGCCCTGGCCGGGGTCTACTCCTACCTGGAGCGCATCCGTCAGGACTACGTGGTCCTGGCCGGCGGCGACGTGGCGGTGAACCTGGACCTGGACGACGTCTTTGAGCAGCACCTGCGCACCGGCGCCGACGTCACCGCCGTATGCACCCCGGTGCCCAGAGGGGACGCCCGCAGCTCCGACTACTTCACCGTACGGGAGGACGGCGTCATCGCCGACGTGTCCGTCCATCCGGTGAGCCCCATGGGCTGCGAGTCCATGGAGGTGTACATCATGAGCAAGGACCTCCTCATGTCCCTGGTGGAGCACTGCATCGCCCACAACATCCCCTCCTTCAGCCAGGGGGTGCTCCTCAACATGAGCAGCCGGCTCAAGCTGATGTCCTACACCTTCGAGGGCTACGCCGCTCGGCTCCAGTCGGTGGCCGGCTACTACGCCCGCAGCATGGAGCTGCTGGACCCCGCCGTCCGGGCCGACCTCTTCAACCCCCTGCGGCCTATCAAGACCAAGGACATGTCCAACCCCTCCACCTACTACGGCCCCGCCTCCCTGTCCAAGAACTCCCTGGTGGCCGACGGCTGCATCATCGAGGGCGAGGTGGAGAACTCCATCCTTTTCCGCGGCGTCACCGTGGAGAAGGGCGCCAAGGTCCAGAACTGCATCCTCATGCAGGGCACGGTGATCCACCAGGGCGCGGTGCTCAAATATGCCATCACCGACAAGAACGTACAGGTCAACGCCGGCCGGATGCTCATGGGCCATGAGACCTACCCGCTGGCCATCGCCAAAAACGCCGTGGTATAACGGTACATAGACCGCGCAGAGCGGCGCAGGGATGCGGCCGCCGTGTACGGCGGCCCACACCTGCCCCCTCCGGGCATCGCCGGGTCCGTCCTGCATGGCGGCCGCGGACCGTGTCCGGATGCCGGATCAAGGATGGAGAAAAGGAGTCAGTTTATGAATATTTTGTTTGCAGCCTCCGAGGTCGCCCCTTTCATCAAAACCGGCGGCCTGGCCGACGTGGCCGGGTCCCTCCCCCAGAAGCTGGCCGACATGGGCCATGACGTAAAGGTCATCCTCCCCCTCTACGAGGGCATCGCCCAGCAGTACCGGGATAAGATGCGCTTTATGTTCCACTGGAACTGCCGTCTGGCCTGGCGCACCCCCTACTGCGGCATCTTCGAGCTGCGGGAGGGCAACATCTCCTACCTCTTCGTAGACAACGAGTACTACTTCAAGCGTGCCGAGATCTACGGCCATTACGACGACGGCGAGCGCTTTGCCTTCTTCTCCCGGGCCGTCATCGAGACCCCCGCCCACCTGGACTGGCACCCTGACATCCTCCACTGCAACGACTGGGAGACTGCCCTGGTGCCCATCTACCTGCTGGAGGAGCGGGAGCGCATTTGGCAGCTCCGGGGCACCAAGAGCGTCTTTACCATCCACAACATCGAGTATCAGGGCCGCTACGGCGACCAGATCATCCAGGATCTGCTGGGCCTCAACCCCGGCTATATGAACGAGCACATGCTGGCCTACCACGGGGACGTGAACCTGATGAAGGGCGCCATCTACGCCGCCGACTACGTCACCACCGTCTCCCCCACCTATGCCAGTGAGCTCCAGTACCCCTTCTACGCCCACGGTCTGGAGGGCGTGGTGGCCGACAACCGCTGGAAGATGCGGGGCATCCTCAACGGCCTGGACACCGCCCTCTACGATCCCGCCAACGGCGCCGGCCTGGCCGCCCCCTTCAACGCCGACGACCTGAGCGGCAAGGCCGCCTGTAAGAAGGCCCTCCAGCAGGCGGTGGGTCTCCGGGAGGACCCCGACGTGCCCATCATCGCCTGCGTGTCCCGACTGGTCAAGCACAAGGGCTTCGAGCTGGTGGCCAACTCCATCCACGACATCATGGGCATGAACGTCCAGATGGTGGTGCTGGGCACCGGCGAGTGGAACTTTGAGGAGGCCTTCCGCCAGGCCCAGGCTCAGTACCCCGGCCGCTTCGCCGCCCGGCTCCAGTACTCCGCCTCCCTCTCCACCGCCATCTACGGTGGCGCCGACATCTTCCTCATGCCCTCCCTGGCCGAGCCCTGCGGCCTGAGCCAGATGATCGCCATGCGCTACGGCACCGTCCCCGTGGTCCGGGAGACCGGTGGTCTGAAGGATACCGTCATCCCCCACGGCGTGTTCGGCGACACCGGCTTCACCTTCGCCAACATCAACGCCCACGACATGGTGTGGGTGCTGGGCGAGGCGGTGGGCCTCTACTACAACAACAAGGACGGGGAGGACGGCTGGCGCGTCCTCCAGCGCAACGGCATGACCAAGGACTTCAGCTGGAACAACCCCGCCCGGGAGTATGAGGACGTCTACTACCAGATCACCGGCATCCCCCGCCCTACTGAGCCGTCGCCGGAAGCAGCCCCGGTCCCGGCGGCGGAGCCCCCTGTCCAGGCTGAGCCGGAAGCCGCACCCGTAGTGGAGTCCGCCCCCAAGGCGGAGAAGAAGCCGGCCGCCAAGAAGGCGGCGGCCAAGAAACCCACCGCCAAAAAGGCGGCAGCCAAGGCCGAAAAGGCGGAAAAAAAGCCCTCCGCCAAAAAGGCAGCCTCAAAGGTCAAGGAGGAGGCTCCCGCCCCTGTGAAGGAGACACCCAAGGCCCAGGAAGAGACTCCCGCCCCCGTCAAGGAGGCACCCAAGGCCCAGGAAGAGACTCCCGCCTCCGTCAAGGAGGCACCCAAGGCCCAGGAAGAGACTCCCGCCCCCGTGAAGGAGATCCCCGAGGCCAAAGCGGAGGTCAAAAAGTGAGGGTCGACCCCCTCCCAAAAATAGACAGTTCCAACATTGACAGAACGGATGGGCTGTGATAAACTTTGTGCGCCAATCCGTAGTCAGGCGGAATGAGACGTAGACGCGGGGGGGGGGCGCCCCCCCCCCGCACCACTTGTTAACCGCTTTACAATATTAAAAATAGAAAAAATACAAAATATAAAAAAAAAA
>NZ_JBQHTM010000037.1:0-36924 GCF_052065695.1 Intestinimonas sp. HCP28S3_D6 | reverse complement strand
GCCGTGGCCAGGGCATTCAACAGCGGCTGCGGCACCGCCCAGCAGCTGGGCTTTTCCGTCCGCCGCCTGGCCCAGGTGGTGGAGCAATTCCGGCAGGTGCGAAAGCTGGGGCACCCCTATGCGGTATAAACACAAGCCACGCCCACCTATGCGGGACAACAGCTGTTCTCTGTCCGTCCGCATGACGGAGGAGCAGTACCAGCGGCTGTGCCGCTATCTGGCCATCACCAGACTGCCGGTCACAACTTATTTCCGCAAGCTGATCAAGTAAACCACGATCCACGCCCGAATGCCCAGGCAGAAGATAGACCCGCATCCCGCCGTAAACCATATCTACTCCAACATCCGGCAGATCGCCCGCTGCCCAAAGGCCAGAGAACTCGCCCCGGAGCAGATTGCGCAGCTGGAGTTTCTGGCGGACAAGCTCTGTGAGGAGTACTTCCTTCTCTCCACCCAGTAATAGCCTCTGTAAGGCCACAGGAGGCCCCGTGTGGCCTCGCAGGCCCAGAGGGGGGATAGGTAGAAACTGGGCGCTTTCAGCCGAATCGTCAGGAGCGTCACTTTTATGTCACAGGAGCAGAAAATTGCCTTTGACAATAGTGTCAAAGGCGATCCGCGGGAGGAGCGGAATATACCACAGAGCCGGGAGACCGCTTTTGATGAAATCACCAAAAGCGCTGCCCAGCAAGGTTTGGCAAAGTTGCCGAACCTTCCCGACCAGAGATGGAGGAAGCGAAAATGTCAGAAGAAGCGAAAGATGATGTTCAACAGGTAAAAGCGGAACGCCTTCAGCGCTCCCATGGGCGGCTTATCCGTGTGGTGTCTGTGTTCCCGCAGCAAGGCAGCGCCACCCCGGAGGACAAGCTGAAAGCCCTCATCAACCTGGACGCGCAGCAGGGAAAGCTGTGTGCCTAAAGGACTGGACATTGCCCAGGCTTTGGGGTATTGTGTAGGCGCGATGCGCTGAATCGGTTTGACGAGAAAAAAGGAGGGCTGTATGAAACAGTCAAACCAGAATGAGATCACCGCCCTGTACTGCCGTCTTAGCCAGGATGACGGGGCGGACGGAGAGTCCAACAGCATCCAGAACCAAGAGTTACTATGTAGAGGGTGGTTTCTCCCACCTAATACATATGACTGCGGCTCATTTGTGGTGAATGGAACAGCAGTTGTAGGAAAGGAGCCAAAAAAAGTCTTATAACCGCTGCAAATCAACACAAAAAGGAGCTGAACTTTATGAAATCTCTATTTGAGGAAATGGGCGGCACTTACCGTCAGGAGGGTGATTATCTTATCCCGAACCTTGCGCTGCCGGACGAACCAGAATACCAGATCGGCAAGTACGGGCGTATGCGCCGCAGCTATCTGAAAGAACATCGTCCGGTTCTCTATGCAAGCCTGCTCACAAGCGGAACGCTGCATTGGCACCTTGCCGAGATCGACCAAGCCTGTAACGAGCGTATGGAAATCATCGTTTCCGATATGGCAAGGCAGGAAGATGTGACCGAAGCGCTCAAAGCCGCCGACCAGATGGAATGGGTGCGCCGCATTCTGGTGACGCTGCTGGTGGCCTCCCTGTGCGGCCTCATCCGCGCCTACGGCGGCTTCGAGAGCAGCCTCGCCTTCATCCGCCGGGTGTTCCGCGGCAAGCGGGGCGGCCAGCTGGGCATCGGCCTGCTGGTGGGCCTCATGGATATCGCCACCGCCAACAACACCGTGGCCATCGTCATGGCAGGCCCCATCGCCAAGGAGGTGGCGGAGGAATACGGCATCAGCCCCAAGCGCTCCACCTCCCTGCTGGACACCTTCTCCTGCATCTTTCAGGGCATCATCCCCTACGGCGCCCAGATGCTGGTGGCCATTTCCACCTGCGCAACCTTCGGCTACGCCATCAGCGCCTTTGACATCATCCCCCTGCTGTTCTATCCCTTCCTGCTGTGCCTGTCCAGCCTGCTGTTCATCCTGTTTGACAAGAAATAAAGCGTCTCATTTCGTGTGCTTACAGCGAGAGCCCACCTTCTCAAGAAGGTGGGCTCTCGGCGTAATGCTTCCGCGATACCTGTATGACGCGGTGCTGTGGCCGCTGTCCACTGAAATCGCCATGTAAAAAAGACAGCTTCCAAGGGATATAGGTTTAAGCGCGGCAAATGCTCCGGCACACACTCTGCCAGAAGCCGCCGGTTGGCTCCCCCTTATTCTTCCTTCAGGTGCTCCTCCATCGTTTACAGGTATTACTGAAGCGACAGACCGTTGATCGCCTTTTCCATCTGCTCCAGAGCCTTTGTCAGGGTACACCGGGGACAGGCCACATTCATGCGCAGAAAAGCCTCTCCCTGCTTACCGAATTCATAGCCGGCGCAGAACGCCACCTTGGCCTCATTGATCATGAAATGCTCCAGCGCCATGCCCCGGTAGGGCAGCTGGGAGCAGTCCAGCCAGACCAGATACGTACCCTCGGAGGGGATCATACGGATCTGAGGAATGCGCTCCCGCAGGAACTGATCCAGATACGCCTTGTTGTCGGAGACGTAGGCGATGGCCTGATCCAGCCACTCCTCGCCGTCGTTGTAGGCGGCTATGAGGGCGGCCATGCCGAAGATGTTGTCCAGCCGCGTCTGGGCAATGGACATCTCCTCGTTGAACTTGCACCGCAGGTCGTCGTCCGCCAGCACCAGGGTGGCCATACCCAGTCCGCCCAGATTGAAGCCCTTGTTGGAGGAGTAGCAGACCATGGAATGGCGCAGCACCTCCTCGCCCAGCAGACCAAAGGTGGTGTGGGGATGCTCCGGCGGCACGAAGTCGCAGTGGATCTCGTCCACCAGCATGAAGATGTTGTGCCGCAGACAGATCTCCGCCACGCCCTCCAGCTCCTGACGGGTCCATACCCGGCCGGTGGGGTTGTGGGGGCTGGAGAGCACCAGTACCTTCACGCCGGAGGCAGCCTTGGCCTCCATATCGGCGAAGTCAAAGGTGTAGCGCCCGTCCTTCCAGACCAACGGCGTCTCTACCAGCTTCCGGCCGCCCCGGGTGACCATGTCAAACAGCGGGTCGTAGTTGGGCATGGGTACCATGACCCTGTCGCCGGGCTTGGTGAGGATGCGCAGCATCACGTTCATGGCGTAGATCACGCCGGGAGGCGCAAAGGCCAGATGCTCATAGTTGACCTCAAAGCCATGGCGCTTTTTCAGCCAGCCCATCACCGCGTCATAATAGGGCTGCTGGCGCACGCCGTAGCCGTAAACCGGATGGGCGGCGCGCTTCTGCACAGCCTCCACGATGCAGGGGGCGCAGGCGAAATCCATGTCCGCCACCCACATGGGGATCACATCGTCCCGGCCGAAATAGTCCATATCGCAGTCCCACTTAAAGGAGAAGGTATTTCTGCGATTGATGGGGGTATCAAAATCGTATCTCATACAGCGCCACCAACCAGTGCAACGACGATCCACAGAATGATGGACACTGCCGCCGCCAGCAGCGCATAGGGCAGCTGGGTGCGGACGTGGTCAATGTGGTCGCAGGCGGCGCCCAGAGAGGAGAGCACCGAGGTGTCGGAAACGGGGGAGCAATGGTCGCCGAACAGGCCGCCGCTGACAACGGCGCCCACAGCGGCGTAGACCAGCGTACCCAGCTGGCCGCCGGTGAAGGAGTAGGCCATGGGAACGGCGATGGGAATGCAGATAGCGAAGGTGCCCCAGGAGGAGCCGGTGAAGAAGGAGATCACCGCGCCCGCGATGAAGGTCACAGACAGGAACAGGGCGGGGGTCATCCAGCTCTCGCAGACGCCCAGCAGGAAGTCGGCGGCGCCCATGGACTTGGTGATGGTGTTGATGCAGTAGGCCAGAGCCAGGATCAGCGTGGCGGACATGACGCTCTTCATGCCCTGCACGGCGGTGTTCACCAGATCGGTCACACTCTTGAACACCTTGCGGATGCTCAGCTCGATGGACATATAGATCACGGTGATGATGAAGCACTCCAGGATCTTCACGCCGCCCTTGGCGATGTACGTCCAGATGGCGGTGGCTACCAGAATAATGATGGGGATCAGGAAGTCCAGCATGACGTTGGGCTTTACATCACTGTCGTTGCCCTTCTGCAGCTCCTCCAGCTCGGTGCCCATCATGGGAACGGCGCCGTCACGCAGCAGCTTGCCGGTGGTGCGGGCGCGCTGCTCCGCCTTGCGCATGGGCCCGAAGTCGGGGAAGATCTCCAGTGCGGAGAGCAGTGTGATGAGCACCATCAGAATCGCGTAGAAGTTAAAGGGGATGGCGCTGATGTAGACGCTCACGCCCTGCTCGTTAGAGGTCACAGGGCCGCCCAGATCCGCCACCAGACCGGCCACGTAGGCGCCCCATGCCATGAAGGGCATCAGGGTACACACGGAGGCGCAGGTGGAGTCGAGGATGAAGGCCAGCTTCTCTCTGGGCACACGCATCTCATCCGTCAAGGGACGCATGACCACGCCGCGCAGCAGGGGGCTCATGTAGTCGTCGATGGTGAACAGGCCGATGAACCAGGTGGCCAGCTTTACGCTGCGGGGGGATTTCACCTTACCGGCGATCATCTCCGCAAACGCCTTGACCACGCCCGCCTTCATGAAGAACGCGATCATAATGCCAATGAATACCTGAATGAGCAGGATCCAGATGAAGTCCTCGTTGCCCAGAGCCTCCTCCGCCAGAGCGGAGAAGCCGAAGGCGGGGTCATGCCCCAGCAGCAGAACGCCGGAGAGACAGCCCATGAACAGGGCAAAGACCGCGTCCTTCTTCCAAAATGCCAGCAGCAGGGTAAGCGCAAGGGGAATCAATGACAAGATACCGTAGTTTGCAGCTTCCATTACAAATACCTCCTTAAAAATATAACGCGGGGGGGATGATATTGAGCCTCCCTTCTGATAATTTTGTTATATTCCTGATTATAATTTATCACACTGCCCTTGTCAACCTTGCATAAGTGCCAAGAAGTTTGATAATTTTTTGTCTAAATTGCTGCATAGAAGGCTATTTTCGCCCTGGCCTGCAAAAAAAAATATTACATCCCCAACTACTTTTCAGAATATTAGGTGTTGATTTATCCATTCATTTTCGATATACTGACTTTCAGCAGCACTATGTGAGAGTTTTTTATCAGGCAAGAATTATTGTTGAGAAAGTAGGGATACAGTGAGCAACTACGCCAGTCTTGAGCGATACATTCCTCTGGTGGAATTTATGGGAAAGATCTGCGGAAAGAATTATGAGATCATCCTCCATGACGTTTCCACGCCGGAGCGCTCGGTGATTGCCGCCTGCAACGAGCATCTCAGCGGCCGCCGCGTGGGCGACCCCATGACGGAGTTGGCCAAGGAACTGCTGCGAACCGGAGCCTATAAGGAGCACGACTATGTGGCCAACTACGAGGGCCGCACCCGGGGAGGCAAGCGTTTCGTCTCTTCCACCTATTTCATTAAGGAAAAGGGTCATCTGGTGGGGCTGATCTGCGTGAACCACGATGTGGAAGATATTCTGGTGCTCTCGGAGCATCTTTCCAATCTGCTCCATTCCTTTTCTCTTCCACAAGAGGAGGAAAGCTCCGCCTATACCGAAAACCTGGATGATTCCATCCCGGAGCTGTCCAGCAATCTGATCCGCTCCACCATCCTCGGCTATGGTATCCCCTCCGATGCCATGCATACCGCCGACAAGCTGGAGATACTCCGCTCTCTGGAAGCGCAGGGCGTATTCCAGACCAAGGGCTCCATCGGACAGGTCGCCAGGGAACTGCACATCTCCGAACCCACGGTCTACCGCTACCTGCGGCGTATCCGCAGCGAAGCAACATAATCTTCCGCCGCGGCGCTTCACCCGCGGGCGGGACGCGCTGACGTCTCGATGCGTAAAGCGGCCGGCCAGGAACATCTAATTTAACAGCAGCTATTGGTGGATCCCTGACATTTTGCTCAATACTTCCCAATCCCTATGGCTCTGCATTTATTACGATTACGCTTCTGATAAAGGAGGACTCGAGCATGAAATTTTACATTTTTTGTGACATTGAAGGCGTGGCCTCTTTGACCTGCTGGGACGAGGCGCATTCCGCCAACGCCTGCTATGCGCCTATGGCGCGGGAAATGGCGTTGGAGGCTGCCGCCGCGGCCCGCGGCCTTTTCTCCGGCGGAGCCGACGAGGTCGTCATAGAGGATATGCACGGAGACGGCTGCAACATTGACTGCGCCCTGCTCCCCAGAGATGCCCGTCTCCTTCGGGGGATCACGCATGATATTGTGGGCCTTACCGGTATTTTTGACGAGAGCTATGACGGTGTGCTGATGGTCGGCTTTCACGACGCTGCCTCCGCCCCCGGAAATCCCACGTCCCACACGATGGTAAGCTCCCGTATTTTCCGCCTTACGGTCAATGGCGCGCTGTGGGGAGAATTCGAGATGTACGCCCATGCCGCCGCTTACCGGGGCGTTCCCACCCTATTCGCCAGCGGCGACGAGGGGATGTGTGCGGCTGCGGCGCGCACCGTACCCGGCCTGCTGACCGTACCAACCAAATCCGGCCACGGCTACGGCGTTCTGACAAAGACCCCGGAGCTTGTCCGCGAGGAGATCGAGGGCATGATGGCCGAGGCTGTGGCGGCGGCAAAAACAGCCGCACCTCCGGTACTTCCCGATCACTTCCACGTGGAGGTCACCTATGTACACCATTATGACGCCTATGGATGCTCCCACTATCCCGGCGCCAGCCTCATCTCTCCCACCACCGTGGCCTTTGATGCCGATGATTACGGTGATGTGCTGCGCTTTTTCTACTTTGTGATCTAAGAAACGGAGGTATATGCTATGGCTGTTATTGCCTATCAATACCGCGGTGATCTGGTGGATCAGATCCACCGGGGACATATCGCGGTAACGGGTCACACAGGCCGGATCCTTCGGAAGCTCGGTGATCCGGAGCGTCTTACGTTTGCCCGCTCCTCCGCCAAGCCCCTTCAGGCGATCCCCGTGGCAGAAAGCGGTGCGCTGGAGCATTATGGCATTACCCCGCAGGAACTGGCCGTCATCTGTTCCTCCCACAACGGAGAGCCCTTTCATGTAAAGGCCGTGGAGAGCATCCTGCACAAGGCAGGTCTCTCCCCTGATCAGCTGTGCTGCGGGTCGGAATACCCCATGTATGTCCCCGCCGAGGACGCCTTGAAGATCGCCGGCATCCCCCGGGTGCCCATCTACTGCGACTGCTCCGGAAAGCACGCCGGTATGCTCACACCGCCCGCCATTTAGGGGAGTCTTTGGAAGGCTATACTGCTTTGGAGCACCCCGTCCAGCAGCGTATCCTCTCGGTGTTCGCTGAAATGTGCGGCGTAGAGACCTCCGATGTCCAGTTGGCCGTGGACGGCTGCGGCGTTCCGGTCCACGCGCTGCCCCTTTACCGGCTGGCACAGGGCTACGCCCGCATGTCCCTCCCCACGCTTTTCGCCCCCACCCGGGCCGCTATCCTCCGGCGCATCACATCCGCCATGACAGCACATCCGGAAATGGTGGCGGGAACCGATCGCATCTGCACCCAGCTGATGGCCGCCTTCGGCGACCGAATCTTCTGTAAATCAGGCGCCATCGCATTCTATGCCGTGGGCATCAAGGATAAGGGAATCGGCATTGCCCTCAAAATGGAGGACGGCGCCTCCTCCATCGTCCCGTATGCCATTCTCTCGGTTCTCACCCAGCTCGGCGTCATCACGCCGGAGGAAGCCTGCTCTCTGCCCCGCTACCACGACAAAAACCTTTACAACAACCACCACGCCGTCGTGGGCCGCACCGAGCTGGCCTTTCAACTGGAGCAGCTCTGCTAACGGCACGGGCTGCACGCAAAACAGAGCGCATCTGTCCTCTTGCCAGAAAGCAGCATAAACAAAACCACCCGCTTATATGCTCTGCCGCAAGTTCGGAGTGGATGTGAAGGACTTCGCCATTGACCGTATTCCGGAGGAGCTGGCGGGCAAGTCCCCTAAGGAAATTCGTGCGGAGCTTTCCAAGACCCGTTCTGCGATGAGCGAGATCGGCTCCCGTGTGTCGGAGGAAATCTACCGTCGCCGAGCAGACCGAAGCAAAGATCAGGAAAGATGAGGTGTGAGCGATGAAAGAGGAACGCTATCACATCGCCTTGGACGATTATGAACACGGCGTAGTGATTCGAGCTTTGAACGATACCAAAACCGAACTGATGAATGAGGGTAAATCCACCGATGCTGTGGACGATCTTATCATCAAGGTCGGGTATGCCCCAAAGAAAAAGTTCAAGGTAATCGAGCGAAGGGAAAGCTCCGGTCGTGAATCGAGATAACGACAGACAGACCTCCATCATTCTTGCCGTACTCGGCATCCTGCCGATTGTGTGGCTCGGACTTCTCATTGCGCCGTCTGTGAAGGGCGGCTTGCCGGAGATACTGCCGAGCTTGATGAATGTGATGAGCGACCCGTTTCACATAGTGCTTTGCGAGGACAGCGTAAAAACTGCCCTCGTTTTGCTTCTCTGCTATCCCTACGCCAGCGGTGGGCGGCAAAGATATGTGGTGTACTGCAATCGTGTGTAAGGTCATCCCTATGATTTGGGGATGGCCTTTTTTATATAAAGCCAAACGAATAAAGGAGGAAAACAAATTGGAAGATGTAAGAAAAGTCGGCGACTATACCGTCCTTCACGCCATGTATATCGGCCACAAGGAGATTGTTCTCTGCGAAAATGCCGATGCCAAGCCCAACGAACGGTATCTCTGCTGCTATGTGGAGAATATTGCCATCTTCGAGCGATACTCGGATGCCATTGTCAGTGATGATTTTGCCGAGCTGGTCAAAGAATACGGTACCCGCATTACAGAAGCCGCTGCGGAAATCATCCGGGAAATGGAGAAAGCCAACGCAGATGTCGGCTCAAATGAGGAGATCACTCCTGCAAATTGCAAGGCCATAACCTACGAGGATTCCCTTGTGAACAAGGTGGTTGTCATTCGCGGTGATATTTTGCGTCCCGAGTTCCGCCATGCAAGCCGTCAGCTCATGTTGCTCATCACCAACGATGGCCGAAAGCTGGCCCTGGATCAGCGGCTGATGAACGATATGCTGCCCGACAGTGACACAAGCAAAGTAAGTGCCTGCGCCGACAATGTGTTCTCCATCTGGGAGAAATCAATGGAGAAGAAGTCTACTCAAATAGCGTTCTTCTCGCAACCATTGATGTTGCAAGAGAGCGGAAAGATCTCTCTGCAGAGGAAATCGCCAAGGGCATTTTGAAGGCCGCAAAAACCTCTATGGATGATGAGTAACCATTAGTAAGAGGCCACAGACAACACCGTAATGCCCAATGGCATCAGCATCTCTATCCAACGGTGCTGTCTTATCAAGCACCGAATGTGGACGGCCACATTCACTTGTCAGGGGGGATTTCTCCCCCTGATACCCCCAAAGCGGCAAAGGCCGCAAAGAACTGGAGGTGTCTTTAATGCGATACAGATCGCGCAAAATCACTCTGCGTTTCACTGAGGAGGAACTTGCTGCTTTGGATAAGAAGGCCAAGAAAGCAGGACTTCCCCGTGAGCGTTTTTGCCGCAGAGTGCTCAACGATACCATACCAGCGGAATATCCTGGAGCGGTACGCACGGGAGCACCGCTTCCCCAACCCCCGCTTTTATGTGGATGATGGCTATTCCGGGGGCAGCTTCAACCGCCCCGGCTTCCAGCAGATGATGACGGATATGGAAAACGGGAAGATCCGCACCATCATCACCAAGGACCTGTCCCGGCTGGGACGCAACCAGCTCCACACGGGGCTGTACATCGAGGAACGCTTCCCCATGTTCGGCGTCCGTTACATCGCCATCAACGACAATGTGGACACCGACCAGAGTGAGAGCACGGAGCTGATGCCCTTCAAGAACCTATTTAACGAGTGGTTCATTCGGGACACCAGCCGGAAGATCCGGGCGGTGCAGCGGGCCAAGGCGGAGCGCGGGGAGCGGCTGGGCACCAGAGCGCCCTACGGTTACCGCAAGGACGAGCAGGACCGCAAGAAGCTGGTGGTGGACGAGGAGGCCGCCGCCGTGGTGCGCCGTATTTTCGCCCTGTGCGCCGCCGGGCAGGGACCCAGCCAGATCGCCCGGCTGCTAAAGCGGGAGCAGGTACTGTGCCCCACGACCTACGCTTACAAAACCTTTGGCGTTGCCCATAGCAGTCTGAATTTGAATGATCCCTATGGGTGGTCCGACAGTACGATTGCCAACATGCTGGAGAATGAGATTTACCTGGGCAACACCATCAATCTCCGGTACAGCACCCGTTCCTACAAGGACAAGCGGAAAGTGGAACATCCCAGGGAGGAATGCATGGTGCTGGAAAATACCCACCCCGCCCTGGTGAGCCGTGAGGTCTGGGATATCGTCCAGCGGGTACGTCAGCACAAACGGCGACCTACCAAGATGGACGAGCAGAACAAGTACTCCGGGCTGGTGGTGTGCGCCAACTGCGGAAGCACCATGGTGCTCCACCGCGCCCATACCATGAGCCGGTCCTACAACCACTTCACCTGCCGGACTTACAAGAAGGACGGCACCCTCTGCACCGCCCACTATATCCGGGAGTGTGTGCTGGATGACGTGGTTCTGGAGGATCTGCGGCGGGTGACAGCAATGGCCAGGGAGCACACCCAGGAGTTTGCCGCATACATCGGCAGCAGACAGTCTGCGGAGATCCGAAAAGAGATGCGTGGGCTGGAACAGGAATTGGCCGCTATGAAGAAGCGGAGTAAGGAGCTGAACAGCATCTTCAAGCGCCTTTATGAGGACAGCGTCCTGGGGCGGATCACAGCGGAGCAATTCCAGACGCTCTCCGGCAGCTACACCCAGGAGATGGAAGCGCTGAATAAGACCATCCCAGAAAAGGAAACTGCCATTCAGAGGCTGCGGGAGCAGGTGTCCGGCACAGACCACTTTATCTCCCTGGCAAAGCGGTACACAGACATCCAGGAGCTGACACCGGAGCTGCTGCGGCTGTTCATCCGAAAGATCGTGATCCACGAAAAGGACGTGAAGTGGAGCAAGCACGCTCAGCAGACGGTGGAGATCCACTACAATGACATTGGCTGTGTGGAACTGCCACAGCCGAAAGGTCAGTCCACCGCCAAGGGTGCGTGAGACAAAAAGAAGTCCCCGGCAGATACTGCCGAAGCAATATCTGCCGGGGGTTCAGACACCTGCAAAGTTACCCCTGTCAGGGGGAACCAAATGGCTCCACGCCTTTTTTCGGATGCTCAGGACTCTTTTTTCCGGTCCAGCGCCTCCAGATGGGCCTTGAGGACCTGGTTGATATAGCTGGACAGGGAGCGGTCATCCCGCTCCGCCAGGGCCTGGACCCGCTCCAGGACCGGACCGTCCAGCGTAATACTCACACTTTTTTTCAGTGGCTTCACAGGATCACCCCTCTAGTGGATGATACTATGATTTACGATTTTATTTTGACTTATAGTGTTTTATCGTGTAAAATATTGTTTGGTGATGTGCATGTATTCCAATGAGCTGGAAGAGGCTTTCTCCAACTTTCTGGACCGGCATGAATATGACGAGGCGGAGGCCGCGCTCTTTTCCATCGTGCGGCTGTCCTTTGTGGCGGGCTGGCTGGCTGCGGGCGGGACGCCGCCCCAGGCCGAGCGTGTCTTTGAGCTGCTCCCGCCCACCCCCAAAACCAAAGAGGACCCGCTGTGAGCACGGCACCCCCTGCCCCGGAGCACAAGCTCCGGGGCTTTTTCGTCATAGGGTGGGACAAGGGCGCATATACATGCTTCCAGGAACCAAGGAGAGGTGGAGTGTAGTATATGCGGACATCCTGGAATGAAAATCACGCCGTCCTGCGGGGGACGGCGGCGGCAGAGCCGGTCTTTTCCCACACCAATCACGGCGTGGACTTTTTTGTCTTTCCCCTGTCGGTCCCCCGTCTGTCGGGCACCGAGGACCGGCTCAACGTGGTGGTCCCACAGCCCCTGTTGGAGGAGCACCCCCCGACTCCGGGCCGGCGGCTGGAGGTGACGGGGGAGGTGCGCACCTTCAACAACCGCACCGGCCCCGGCAGCCGGCTGGTCATCACCCTGCTGGCCCGGGCCCTGGCCGACACGGAGGAGCCCCCCTGCAACCAGCTCACCCTCTCCGGGGTGCTGTGCAAGCCCCCGGTGCTGCGGCGCACCCCCCTGGGCCGGGAGATCTGCGACCTGATGCTGGCGGTAAACCGGCGCTACGGCCGGGCGGACTACCTGCCCTGCATCACCTGGGGCGCCCTGGCCCAGCGGTGCGGCGGGCTGTCGGTGGGGGACTGCATGGAGCTGGAGGGGCGGCTCCAGAGCCGGCTCTACCAGAAGGTGGTGGGCGGGGTCACCCAGGAGCGCACCGCCTTCGAGGTGTCAGTGACCACCCTGACGCCCACAGCCCCGGCCGTCGCCTCCGGCTAAACGAAAAGGAAGGGACGCTTCCGCGTCCCTTCCTTAAAACAAGAACAGTGGTCCGTCACTGCTCGGCGTACCGGGCCAAAAATTGCCGGGTCCGCTCCTGGGTGGGGTGCTCAATGACCTCCCGGGCGGGTCCCTGCTCCACGATAACGCCGCTGTCCATGAAGATGACCTGGTCGGCCACGTCCCGGGCAAAGGCCATCTCGTGGGTGACAATAATCATGGTGGTCTTTTGTTCGGCCAGGCCCCGGATGACCCGCAGCACCTCCCCGGTGAGCTCCGGGTCCAGGGCGGAGGTGGGCTCGTCAAAGCAGAGGATGTCGGGGCTCAGGGCCAGGGCCCGGGCGATGGCCACCCGCTGCTGCTGGCCGCCGGAGAGCTGGTGGGGGTAGTGGCCCGCCCGGTCGCTCAGGCCCATCTTGGCCAGGAGGGACAGGCCCTCCTCCCGGATCTCCTCCAGAATGGCCTTTTTGTTCTGCTTGAAGTCGGGCCGCTCCTGGCTCAGAAGCTCCTTGGCCAGGGTGACGTTCTGGAGGGCGGTATACTGGGGAAAGAGGTTGAAGGACTGAAAGACCAGCCCGAAGTGGAGCCGCTTTTTCCGCACCTCCTCCTCCCGGTGGGTAGCGGGGTCGGCGGCGTCAAAGAGCTTCTCCCCGTTGACCAGGATTCTGCCCTGGTCGGGCTTCTCCAGAAAGTTGAGGCAGCGGAGCAGGGTGGTTTTGCCGGAGCCGGAGGAGCCGATGATGGCCAGGGCCTGGCCCTGGTCCAGGGAAAAGCTGATGTCCTCCAGCACCCGGGTTTCCCCAAAGTGTTTTTCGATGTGCTGTACGTCCAGAATAGGCATGGGGCGAACCTCCTTACTTAAAGTAGTCCATCTTCTTCTCACACCAGCCCAGCAGCAGGGTGAGGATACCGCTGATGGCCAGGTAGAACACGGCAGTGTAGAAGAGCGGCCAGATCATGCCCTTTTTGATGTAGGACTCACCCATCCAGATGATCTCGTACACCGAGATGACCCGCACCAGGGCGGTGTCCTTCACCAGGGTGATGAACTCGTTGCCCAGCGGCGGCACGATGCGCTTGATGACCTGAAGCAGGGTGACCTTGAAGAAGATCTGGGACCGGGTCATGCCCAGCACCAGACCGGCCTCCCGCTGGCCCACGGGCACCCCCTGGATACCGCCCCGAAAGATCTCGGAGAAGTAGCAGGCATAGTTGATAACGAAGGTCACCACCGCCGCGGTGAACCGGGGCAGCAGAGGCAGGCCGAACATCAGGCCGGGGCCGTAGAACACAATCATGATCTGGAGCATCAGCGGAGTGCCCCGGACGATCCAGACGATGGTCTTGACCACCGCGCGCAGGGGGGCGCACCGGCTCATGGAGCCGAAGGAGATAATGAGGCCCAGGGGCAGAGCAAAGAGCAGCGTAAGGGCAAAGAGCTCCAGGGTGACCACAAGCCCCTCCAGCAGAGTGAGGGATACAGACAGCAGCATAGGCTTTTCCTCTCTAGTTAGGGAGAGGCAGAGAGCCATACAACTCTCTGCCTCTTTCCCGCAGAATATGTTTTGTCCCTTCGTTACTTCTCGATGACAGACTCCTGCACACCGTAGGTAGTGGCGGTCTCCATGACGGTGCCGTCGGCGTAGGCGGAGGCCCAGAACTCGTTGAAGGCGTCCACCAGGTCAGAGCCCTTGCGGAAGGCCACGCCGTACTCCTCATCGTTGAGCTGCACGGTGTAGGTGAGATCGGGATAGCTGGTACCCTCGCCGATCATGGCGCCCGCCATCAGCAGGTCGATGACGCAGGCGTCGGAGGCGCCGGAGGCCACCTCCAGCAGGGCGTCGGCCTGGGTGGACTTGGCCACGTAGCTGAGGCCCAGCGCATCCAGCTGCTCGGCGCCGGCGGAGCCGTTCTCCACGGCGAAGTTGAGCCCGCTCAGGCTCTCCACGGTCTGGTAGTCCTCCGCCTTATCCACGGGGACCACCACCACCTGGCCGTTGCGGCAATAGGGCTCGGAGACGGAGGCACCGGCCTCCACCTCATCGTTGATGGTCATGCCGTTCCAGATGGCGTCGATGCCCTTGGTGTCCAGCTCCATGAGCTTGTTGTCCCAGTTGATCTCCAGGAACTCCACATCCACGCCCAGACTCTCGGCAAAGGCCTTGGCCATGTCGGCGTCGAAGCCGATCCACTCGCCGTTCTCGTCCTTGTAATCCATGGGGGCAAAGTCGGTCATGCCCACCACCAGGGTCCCCTTATCCTGGACGTAGGCCAGATCGCTCTCGGCGCCGGTCTCGGCGGGGGCGGTCTCAGCAGGGGTGGTGGTTTCGGGGGCATCGCTCTCGGGCGCGGGAGTGGCGGAGCTGCCGCCGGAGCAGGCGGCCAGGGAGAAGCACAGAGACAGGGCCAGCAGAGAGGCGGCCAGACGGTTCTTTCTCATGGTTTCAGATCCTCCGTTTATAATTGTGTTGTGACACCGGGCGTCCCCGGTTGCTTTAACATATTACCACGATAAATCGCCAATGTAAAGAGGAAAGTGGGCCTTCTGACGCTACGGTTGGGTTGCCTAGTTTTACCCCCCGTTCTTTGTGCGAAATGACAAAGATCACCGTGCTCACCTTAAGAAGTTACTAAAATTGTGGTAGGACCAATGCTTTTTCGATTGACAATCCGGTCGCCCCGGTATATGATGATTTACGGGAAAAATGGCTTTGGACAGGTGCGCCCATACATGGGCGCGGGCTTGAAAAACGCCATGGGACGGGCCTTGTGCCGGTCTCAAAAAACGTAATAGGAGGAAACAGAAATGAACATGCTTGTTTGCGTCAAGCAGGTGCCGGATACGACCGAAATTAAGATCGATCCGGTAAAGAACACCTTGATCCGCGAAGGCGTGCCCAGCATCGTCAATCCCTTTGACGGCTATGCTCTGGAGGCTGCTGCCCGGATCAAGGACAAGGACCCCAGCGCCAAGATCGTGGTGCTCTCCATGGGCCCCGAGCAGGCGAAGGCCGCTCTGAAGGAGTGCCTGGCCATCGCCGCCGATAAGGCTTACCTGGTGTCCGGCCGCGCTTTCGGCGGTTCCGACACCCTGGCCACCAGCTACATCATCTCCGAGGCCATCAAGAAGGTGGAGGAGATCGAGGGCAAGTTCGACGTGATCTTCTGCGGCAAGCAGGCTATCGACGGCGACACCGCCCAGGTCGGTCCCGAGATCGCTGAGCACCTGAACTATCCCCAGGTGACCTACGGCCTGGAGGCCGAGGTGGACGGCGACACCATCAAGGTGAAGAAGGAAGTCGAGGAGGGCGTTGAGGTCATCGCTGCCAAGATGCCCGCCGTGGTCACCTTCACCAAGCCCGCTTGGGATCCCCGTTATCCCACCATCAAGCGGAAGATGGCTGCCAACCGCGCCGAGATCCCCGTTCTGGGCGAGGACGCCTTCCCCGACATCGACACCACCCGCATCGGCCTGAAGGGCTCCCCCACCCACGTGAAGAAGACCTTCGTGCCCCAGAAGAAGAGCGGCGGCGTGAAGATCAAGGAAGAGACCGCTGAGGATTCCGCGAAGAAGCTGTTCCAGCTGCTGAGCGACGCCAGCATTATCTAAGGGAGGGGGAGATTACAATGGAAGCTAAGACCAAGGATCTTTGGGTATTTGTAGAGACCAATGAGGACGGCACCGCCAAGAACGTTGGCATTGAGCTGCTGACTCCTGGTAAGATGATGGCCGGCAAGCAGGGCGGCGCCCTGGTGGCCGTGGTCATCGGCAACAACGTGGACGAGGCTGTGAAGGCCGCTTCCGAGCACGGCGCCGACAAGGTGATCGTGGTGGATGGCCCCGAGTACGCCCACTACACCACCGACGCCTATGCCATCGCCCTGTGCGCTCTGGTGGAGAAGTATGGCCCCACCAGCATGCTCATCGGCGCCACCAACAACGGCCGTGACCTGGGTCCCCGCGTGTCCTGCCGTCTGCACACCGGCCTGACCGCCGACTGCACCGCTCTGGACATCGACGAGGAGAGCGGCAACGTGGCCTGGACCCGTCCCGCTTTCGGCGGCAACCTGATGGCCACCATCCTCTGCCCCGATCACCGTCCCCAGATCGGCACCGTCCGTCCCGGCGTGTTCAAGAAGAGCGACGCCGGCGAGGCCAAGGCCGAAGTCATCAAGGAAGACATCCACGTGGATGCCAAGGATATCCGCACCCAGGTGCTGGAGCTCATCAAGGAGGCCGACGGCGAGAACGTGGACCTGGAGGGCGCCGACATCATCGTGTCCGGCGGCCGTGGCGTGGGCGGCCCCGAGGGCTTCGAGCCCGTGAAGGCCCTGGCTGACGCTCTGGGCGGCGTTGTGGGCGCTTCCCGTGCCGCTGTTGACGCCGGCTGGATTGCTCACGCTCACCAGGTGGGCCAGACCGGCAAGACCGTCGGCCCCAAGCTGTACATCGCCTGCGGCATCTCCGGCGCCATTCAGCACGTGGCCGGCATGAGCGGCTCCGACTGCATTGTCGCCATCAACAAGGACCCCGAGGCCCCCATCTTTGACATCGCCGACTACGGCGTGGTGGGCAACCTCTTTGAGGTCCTCCCCGTTCTCACTGAGGAGATCAAGAAGGCTCGGGCCTGATCAGCCCTAGTCCGTGTTGGGATATTTTACTCATAAAGTAAAGGAAGGGATTTGTCATGAATTTCCATTTTACCCCCGATGAGCAGGACGTTCTGGACATGCTGCACGACTTCTGCGAGAAGGAAGTCGCCCCCATCGCTGCTGAAATCGACGAGAATGAGCGTTTCCCCGAGGAGACCTGGCACAAGCTGGCTGACATGGGCATGATGGGTGTTGCCTATCCCGAGGAGTACGGCGGCGCCGGCCTGAGCTATGTCAACTACATCGGCGTGTGCGAGGAGCTGGCCAAGCACTGCGCCACCACCTCCGTCATGGTCTCCGCTCACAGCTCTCTGTGCTGCTGGCCCATCAGCGAGTACGGCACCGAGGAGCAGAAGCAGAAGTACCTGACCAAGCTGGCCTCCGGCGAGTGGCTGGGCGCCTTCGGTCTGACCGAGCCCGGCGCCGGCACCGACTCCGCCATGCAGAAGACCGTCGCTGAGGACAAGGGCGATCACTGGGTGCTCAACGGCTCCAAGATCTTCATCACCAACGCCGGCTTCGCTCATGTGTTCGTGGTCTTCGCCATGACCGATAAGAGCTTGGGCAACAAGGGCATCTCCGCCTTCATCGTGGAGAAGGACTTCCCCGGCTTCAAGGTCGGCGCTCACGAGAAGAAGATGGGTATCCGCGGCTCTTCCACCTGCGAGCTGGTCTTTGAGGACTGCATCGTGCCCAAGGAGAACCTGCTGGGCGAGCTGAACAAGGGCTTCAAGATCGCCATGACCACTCTGGACGGCGGTCGTATCGGCATCGGCGCTCAGGCTCTGGGTATCGCTCAGGCTGCCATCGACGACACCGTGAAGTACACCAAGGAGCGCGTGCAGTTCGGCAAGCGCATCAGCCAGTTCCAGAACACTCAGTTCCAGCTGGCCGACATGCAGGCCAAGGTGGACGCCGCCCGTCTGCTGATCTACCGCGCCGCTCAGGCCAAGCAGGATCACGAGCCCTACAGCCACCTGGCCGCTATGGGCAAGCTGTACGCCTCTGAGGCCGCTTCCGACGTGACCCGTCGCTGCCTGCAGCTCATCGGTGGCTACGGCTACACCCGTGAGTATCCCTTCGAGCGCTACATGCGCGATGCCAAGATCACCGAGATCTACGAGGGCACTTCCGAGGTCCAGCGGATGGTCATCTCCGGCTGGATGGGCGTGAAGTAAGAAAATTCCCACCAACACAAAAAGCGGGTCCGTACCACTGGTACGGACCCGCTTTTTATACGCGGCTGTTTTTAGCTCTGCGCCGCCCCTCTATGGGAGGGCTTTACTTCATGCCGTTCTCGTAGGCCTCGATCATCTTCTTGACCATCTGGCCACCGACGGAACCGGCCTCACGGCTGGTGAGATCACCGTTGTAGCCCTGCTTCAGGTTGACACCCACCTGCTGGGCAGCCTCCATCTTGAACTTGTTCATGGCCTCACGGGCGCTGGGGACCACAGGCTGATTGCTGTTGTTGCTGGACATAAGATTGCATCTCCTTCACTGTTTTTTGTTGGATTGGGAATCCAGACATAGCATTACCCCAGCGCTCAGTTCTATGTGAGCCAGATTTTGTGCAAATCACCAGTTTCCGCCCACATTTAAAAAACAGGGCCCGCGTCACAGATACTCTTTGCGTAAAGAGTACAGTGACGCGGGCCCTGTTATGCGTTTTATGTTCAGATCTGCTGGTCCAGCTTACTGATCTGCTGTAGACAACTGAGTAGGGTACTCCGCTGCTCAGATGTGAACCCGCTCAGGATTTCGGCATTGAGCTCATCGATGAGTCGGAGCACATCGTCCTTCAGGGCACTTCCCTCCTCCGTGGGCACCACGCGAACGCTGCGGCGGTCGTTGGGGTCCACCACACGATCAATCAGCCCCCGCTTCTGCATGCGGTCGAGCACGCCGGATATGGTTGAATTTTCGAGTCTTAAGATCTGGGCAATCTCCTTGGGCGTACAGGAGCCATTTTGCCATAGACAACTGAGCACGCCATATTGGCCCGGCGTAATGTTGAATTGCGTCAGTCCGGCGGAAAAGGTCTGGAATACCTCATGCTGCGCCGTGGTCAGAAGGTAGTTGATACAACTTCGCAGTTCCATTTCGTGAATCACCTTTGTTTAATTTTCTTTTTTTAATCACGCGGTATCTCCCGTAACAGGAAGGCTCCTGCATCTGTCAGAGCCTTTCTTTTCTCCCGGACCCACCGCTAAAATACACTTAGATATTAAAGTATTATATCACATCAAGATATAAAATGCCAGTATCTTTTCATTTTCTCCCGAAAATAGGTACATTTTGCAGATTCCTTTTGTTTTATTCTGAATCTTTCTCTTTTCCTTTTCTTTTATGCACAATTTTCATTTCGCCGAAATATACTTACTCAAAATATTTTGTTGACAGAACTACATAGGAGTGCTATACTGTCTGCGATAGGCAAGTTCCACAAATAATAGAACTGGCAAGGGCAGATTATCAACATTTTTTGAAAGGAAGGTACCTATCATGATCGACTTTACCCTCGACTCTGTGCACCAGGAACTCCAGGACATGTACCGCAAGTTTGCCGAAGAGCGCGTCAAGCCTCTCGCCCACGAGATGGACGAGAAGGAGGAGTATGACCGCGGCCTGCTGAAGGAGATGCAGGATTGCGGCTTCTTCGGCATCCCCTTCTCCGAGGAGTATGGCGGCGCCGGCGGCGACGTGCTCTCCTATGTGCTGTGCATGGAGGAGATGTCCAAGGTCGATGCCAGCACCGGCATCACCCTTTCCGTACATACCTCGCTGTGCGCCTCCACCATCGAGGAGTTCGGCACCGAGGAGCAGAAGCAGAAGTGGCTGCGCCCCCTGGCCGACGGCTCCAAGATCGGCTGCTTCGGTCTGACCGAGCCCGGCGCTGGTTCTGATGTGGCCGGTGCCCGCACCGTGGCCGTGAAGGACGGCGATGAGTACGTCATCAACGGCGAGAAGATCTTCACCACCAACTCCGGCTTTGCCGATACCTTCCTTGTCTTCGCTCTGACCGACAAGTCTGTGCCTGCTCACAAGGGCATGTCCGCCTTCCTTGTGGACCGGAACACCCCCGGCATCACCGTCACCCCCGACATCCCCCGTATGGGTATCCGTGCCGCCTCCAACGCCGCCGTGGTGTATGAGGACGTCCGCGTGCCCGCTGAGAACCTGCTGGGCGGCGTGGAAGGCAAGGGCTTCAAGATGGCTATGAAGGCTCTGGACGGCGGCCGTATCGGCATCGCTGCTCAGTCCGTGGGTATTGCCCAGGGCGCCATCAACGAGGCCATCAAGTACGACAAGGAGCGCGTCCAGTTCGGCAAGACCATCGCCTCCTTCCAGAACACCCAGTTCAAGCTGGCTGAGATGCAGACCAAGGTGGACGCCGCCCGTCTGATGACCTGGCGCGCCGCCGTGGCCAAGGACAAGGGCGAGGCCTACAACGTTTACGCCGCCATGGCCAAGCTGATGGCTTCCGACGTGGCCAACGAGGTCACCCGCGGCTGCGTGCAGCTGCTGGGCGGCTACGGCTATGCCCGTGAGTACACCGTGGAGCGCTTCATGCGCGATGCCAAGATCACCGAGATCTACGAGGGCACCAGCGAGGTCATGAAGATGGTCATCTCCGGTTCCATGAACCTGAAGTAAGCACTTCTTCCTACTCTGCCGGCAAATTCCGGCTCAGTTTGTCGCCTTCAGCAGGCATATGAACTGCTGTTCGCTCCCTCCTTTTGGCTGCCGCAATGTGCCCGGGCAGATCCCACCGAGGTAACGCTATCTCGCTGCCCGGCACAGAGGCGCCAACCTCTGGTCCAGCATTTCCCACACGCCGTTTTACGGCATGCTTCGGACCGGAAAAAACAAACAGCCGTTCCGCTCATGCTGAAGAGCGGGACGGCTGTTTGTTTTTTGCTTTTACTGCAGCACTCTTTGGATGGTGATCCCAAAGCGCCGCATCTTTTTGTAGAGCAGGCTCCGCTCCACACCCAACTCCTGGGCCGCCGCCCGGACGTTCTGTCCGTTCCGGCGCAGGGCCTGGCGAATGATCTCCGCCTCATAGGCATCCACCATGTCGGCCAGGCAGCTGTTTCCGGCCGACTGCGCCGCAGGCGCCCGAGAGGCCACCTTCGGGGGCAGATCCCCCACATCGATGAGGACCTTGTCACAGGAGGCGTAGGCACCGGCGATCACGTTCTGGAGTTCCCGGACATTTCCCGGCCACGGATAGGCCCGCAGGCAGCTTTTCACCCGGTCAGAGAGGAGAATGTGGGTCTTGTACCGCCGGTTGAGCTCATTTAGATAGCAGCCTGCATGGAGGAGCACGTCTCCCGGCCGGTCCCGCAGGGGGATGGTCTCGATGTTGATGACCGCCAGCCGGTAATAGAGGTCCTCCCGGAATCGGCCCTGTGCCATCATCTGCTGCAGATCCTGCCGGGTGGCGGCCACAATCCGCACATCCACCGGGATGGGATTTTCACCGCCGACCCGCTCCACCTTCTGGTCCTGGAGGACCCGCAGCAGCTTGACCTGGAGGGGGAAGGGCATATCTCCGATCTCGTCCAGGAAAAGGGTGCCGCCGTTGGCCAGCTGAAATTTTCCCGGCTTGCCCCCCTTCCGGGCCCCTGTGAAGGCCCCCTCCTCATAGCCGAAGAGCTCGGACTCCAGCAGGTTGTCGGGGATGGCCCCGCAGTTGACGGCCACGAAGGGGCCATTCCGGCGGTCGCTCTCCAGGTGGATGGCCTTGGCCACCACCTCCTTGCCGGTGCCCGTCTCCCCGGTAATGAGGACGGGAAAGTCTGTCTTGGCCGCCTGGGTCCCCGCCCGTTTGAGCTCCAGCAGCTTGGGATCCTTTCCAATGAGGTCGGAAAACCCGCTGGCGCTGGAGAGGCTTTCCTGGTAGGCCTCTTTGTAGTAGCGCAGCTCGGCTTCGGTGATCTCCCGCGCGGTATCCACGGCCCGCTGGCGGAATTTCATATGGGCCGCCGCGCCAATCAGCTCCCCTGTCTCATCAAAGACACAAAACCGGTTGGCCACGGCGTACACCTCCGCCTCATCCCGGGTCTCCCCCTGTCCATAGGGCTGGATGTATACGCCGCTGCCTCCGTCACCCCGATGCCGCCGGGCCAGGACGTCGTACATAGAGGTGGTGGTGATGACCGAGCCAATGGGCCGCCCCACTACATCCTCCCTGCGTTTGGCCAAGAAATCGCAATAATTCTGGTTGATGTCGGTGATGACACCGTCCCGGTCCACCACGATGAAGCCATCCTCCGTCTTATCCAGAAATTCCTCAAAGATCAGGCGGTATCTGTGATCCTCTGTCATGACGCTTCCTCCCGGTCCCGTATTCTACTCCGGTTATAGCACAGCCCGGAGCTGGTTGCAAGAAAATTTGTGGAAATTTTGACGCATAATCGCAAAATAGATACAATCATTTTTCTGTGCAGGTGTATAGTGCCCCTTTCAATCTTCCCGGTACTGCCCTGTTTTTCCCCTTATACCGGGTTTTGGGAAACTTTTGCTCTTTCTCTTTCATCGCCACAAACTTGGCACGATTCTGGCATATAGTTCGTATGAAACAATATTGGCGGGACGTATCTCCCGCCGGCTGAAAAACAAGGAGGTCATTACTATGCGCTTAACGGACGATCAACGTACCATCCAGCAACTGGCCCGGGACTTTGCCGAGAGCGAGCTGGCGCCCATCGCGGCCCAGATCGACCAGGAGGAACGGATTCCCAAGGAGATCATCGCCAAGATGGCGGAGATCGGCTTCACCGCTCTGAACGTGCCCGAGGCCTATGGCGGCCCCGAGCTGGACACCGTGTGCAAGGTGCTGGTGGTCTCCGAGCTGGCCAAGCAGTGTGCCAGCACCGCCGAGGTCATCGCGGTGCACACCCTGGTCAACGACATCTTCCTCAAGCACGGCACCGAGGCCCAGAAGGAGAAGTATCTGACCGCCGCCGTGGAGGGAAAGATCGGCGCCTTCGCTCTCACCGAGGCGGGTGCCGGCTCCGACGCCGCCTCCGCCAAGACCAAGGCCGTGGTGGACGGGGACGACTACGTCATCAACGGCAGCAAGTGCTTTATCTCCAACATGGGCCCCACCGAGGGCGACTACGTGGTGGTCATCGCCCTCACCGACCCCGAGAAGGGCACCAAGGGCATGTCCGCCATCGTGGTGGACCGGGGTACCCCCGGCTTCACCGTGGGCAAGCGGGAGGAAAAGCTGGGCATCCGGGGCGCCGACATCTCCGAGCTCATCTTTGAGGACTGCCGTGTACCCCGCAGCAACCTGATCGGCCAGGAGGGCGAGGGCTTCAAGATCGCCATGGCGGCGCTGGACGGCGGCCGCATCGGTATGGCGGCCCAGGGCCTGGGCATCGCCGACGCCGCCATCGAGGCCTCCATCAAGTACATGAAGGAGCGGGTGCAGTTCGGCAAGCCCATCGCCAAGCTCCAGGGCCTCCAGTGGTACCTGGCCGATATGGCCACCCGTACCGAGGCCGCCCGGGCGCTGGTGTATGAGGCCGCCTGCGCCGCCGACAGCGGTGAGCCTCTCTCCAAGCTGGCCGCCATGTGCAAGTACTACGCCTCCGAAAATGCGGTGTGGGTGACCAACAAGGCCCTCCAGATCCACGGTGGCTACGGCTACATGCGGGACTACCCCATCGAGCGCATGTACCGCGACGCCCGCATCGTGCCCATCTACGAGGGCACCTCCGAGATCCAGAAGGTGGTCATTGCCAGAGAGCTGCTCAAATAACATTTGGGAGACAGAAAGGAAAGGGTGCGTATTATGGAAAAAATCGATCTCAACCAGCTGATCGGCATGAAGATGGAGCCCCGCTACGTAGAGTACAACTGGCGGGATGTGGCCCTCTACAACCTGGCTGTGGGCGCCCACAAGGAGGATCTGGCCTATTACTACGAAAAGTATCTCAAAGCCATCCCCACCTACGGCGCGGTCCCCTACTGGGCCACCGTCAACGTCCGCCCCTATCAGTGGATGCCGCTGCCCGCCTCCATGCTGGCGGACGAGCTCATCAAGCCCACCATCGCATTCCTGAACATGGACCACGAGATCATCTGGCATCGGCCCATCGACGCCATCAAGGGCACCTTCCAGTGGCAGGACCAGATCGTGGACGTGTACGACCGCGGCGAGGGCAAGGGCGCCGTGGTCAAGACCAAGATCGATGTCCGGGACGAGGCCGGCAACCTGGTCTGCACCAACTACTCCACCACCTTCTTCCACGAGGCGGGCGGCTTCGGCGGCAAGCCCATGCCCAAGAGCCCCGTGGTCATCCCTGAGCGGGAGCCCGATTTTGCCGTGGACGACTATGTGACTCCGGTACAGAACCTCCTTTATCGCCTCACCGGCGACACCAACCTCATCCACGTGGACCCGGAGTACGCCAAGAACATGAAGTTCGACCAGCCCATCGTCCAGGGTCTGTGCTCCTTTGGCTTCGCCTGCCGCATGATGATCGACAAGCTGATCCCCGGCCAGCCGGAGCGCGCCAAACGCATGGCCGCCCAGATGAGCAGCCCCCTCCTCCCCGACACACCGGTCCAGACCCAGATTTGGAAAATTGACGAAGGTACTGCCTATTTCCGTTTCATTGACAAGAACACCGGCAAGGCTGTCCTCAACCGCGGCGTTTTTGAGTGGGCTTGATCCAAATTCTGTCGAAAAAATTGGTGTGGCCTTTTCCATTGCCATTTTACGTTAAATAGTATTGTAAACGAATTATTTTTTCACAAAACTAATTGAATTGGAAAGAAATATTGGATAAAATCAAATCCGCTTCAAAAAAGATTTACGTGCAATAGTGCCAAAACATTATTGACTTTGGCCAAAAGATGCTATATCCTGGAGGCGGAAACTGGTTTTGGAGTTATCCAAACCATCAAAAGGCAGTATCCGAAGGTCAAATTTGTGGGAGGTAATTTGTTATGAACAACCTGCTTCTGGAAGTGGAAAACGGGATTGCCCTGCTGACCATCAACCGTCCCAAGGCCCTCAACGCTCTGAACAGTGAGACCCTGGCCGAGCTGAACACCTGCCTGGCCGAGCTGGAGAATAACGACGATGTCAAGGTGGTCATCCTCACCGGTTCCGGCGAGAAGTCCTTCGTGGCCGGCGCCGACATCTCTGAGATGGTCAACGCCACTCCCGCCGAGGGCCGCAAGATGGGCCTGCTGGCCCGTGAGGCTTTTGGTCGTCTGGAGAACATGCCTCAGGTCACCATCGCCGCTGTGAACGGCTTCGCTCTGGGCGGCGGCTGCGAGATCTCCATGGCCTGCGACATCCGCGTGGCCTCTGACAACGCCAAGTTCGGCCAGCCCGAGTGCGGCCTGGGCATCCTGCCCGGCTTCGGCGGCACCCAGCGTCTGCCCCGTCTGGTGGGCAAGGGCCGTGCCAAGGAGCTCATCTTCACCTGCGACATGATCAGCGCCGACGAGGCCTTCCGTATGGGTCTGGCCAACCACGTGGTGCCCCAGGCCGAGCTCATCGACTACTGCAAGGCTATGGCCGGCCGCATCATGAAGAACGGTCCTCTGGCCGTGGCTCTGGCCAAGCAGGCCATCAACACCGGTTCCGACACCGATTTGGACAGCGGCCTGAAGCTGGAGGCCAACCTGTTCGGCCTGAGCTTCTCCACCGCCGACAAGATGGAAGGCATGACCGCTTTCCTGGAGAAGCGCAAGGAGAAGCACTTCATCGGCAAGTAAGCTGATACATCCGGCGTACCGGTCCTGTGCAAGCGTCAGGACGCTGGTACAAGAATCCCTGTGACCGCGCCCGGCCCGGAGCCTCCCGCCGAGAGGATACATCCGGGACCGGCCCTCCCCTTTTGGGGATGGCGGCCCGGTGTTCCTCAACCAGGAGCTCCGGGCCGGGCTTTTTCACCGTAC
The DNA here is from genome assembly GCF_052065695.1 of Intestinimonas sp. HCP28S3_D6. Taxonomy (NCBI): domain Bacteria; kingdom Bacillati; phylum Bacillota; class Clostridia; order Eubacteriales; genus Intestinimonas; species Intestinimonas sp. HCP28S3_D6. Next base: position 10,867 of record NZ_JBQHTM010000037.1, on the reverse strand, counting down.
AGACGCGGCGGTAAGTTGTTGGTTCCGCCGCCGTCTACACTATGGGAAGGGAAGGATCACTCATGTCCAAGAAACCTATCATCTCCGCCGCGGAGGCCGCCGCGCTCGTCAAGGATGGCGACATCATCACCACCAGCGGCTTTGTGGCCAGCGCCATGCCGGAGGCCCTGAACCGCGCTCTGGAGGCCCGCTTCCTGGAGACCGGTTCTCCCAAGAACCTGACCCTCTTCTATGCCGCCGCCCAGGGCAACCGTGACGGCAGCGGCGCCGACCATTTCGCCCACGAGGGAATGCTCAAGCGCGTCATCGGCGGCCACTACAACATGGTCCCCGAGCTGGGCAAGCTTATCAATGCCAACAAGCTGGAGGCCTACAACCTGCCCCAGGGCACCCTGTCCCAGCTCTACCGTGACATCGCCGGCCACAAGCCCGGCCACATCACCCACGTTGGCCTGAACACCTTCGCCGATCCCCGGATCGAGGGCGGCAAGCTCAACTCCGTCACCACCGAGGACATCGTGGAAGTGGTGAACATTCTGGGCGAGGAGAAGCTCCTCTATAAGGCTCTGAAGTTTGATGTCGGCTTCATCCGCGGCTCCTACGCCGACGAGAACGGCAACGTGACTCTGGAGCACGAGTGCTGCACCCTGGAGGCCACCTCCATCGCTCAGGCCGTGAAGAACTCCGGCGGCAAGCTGGTGGTCCAGGTGGAGAAGGTGGTCCAGAACGGCTGCCTCGACCCCAAGCTGGTGAAGATCCCCGGCATCTACGTGGATGCTCTGGTCATCTGCGAGAACAAGGAAGACCACGCCCAGTGCCAGGGCTGCGAGTACGACGGCTCCATGACTGGTGACTTCCGTGTGCCTCTGGGCAGCCTGGAGTATCCTCCCATGAGCGCCAAGAAGATCATCGGCCGCCGTGCCGCTATGGAGCTGGAGCCCGACAAGGTGGTCAACCTGGGCATCGGCATCCCCGAGTACATCTCCATGGTGGCCAACGAGGAGGGCATCGGCGACTACATGACCCTCACCGTGGAGGCCGGCCCCGTGGGCGGCGTGCCTCAGGGCGGCCCCAAGTTCGGCGGCTCCGTCAACGTGGAGTCCATTCTGGACCAGCCCTATCAGTTCGACTTCTATGACGGCGGCGGCGTGGACCTGGCCTTCCTGGGTCTGGCTCAGGCCGACAAGGAGGGCAACATCAACGTCTCCAAGTTTGGTCCCCGGATCGCCGGCTGCGGTGGCTTCGTGAACATCACCCAGAACGCCAAGAAGGTCTTCTTCTGCGGCACCTTCACCGCCGGCGGCATCAAGACCCATGTGGAGGACGGCAAGCTGGTCATCGACCAGGAGGGCCGCGAGCAGAAGATGATCGATACCGTGGAGCAGATCACCTTCTCCGGCGCCTATGCCAACAAGACCGGCCAGCCTGTCAAGTACATCACCGAGCGCGCCGTCTTCGAGCTGCGTCCCGACGGCGTCTATCTCACCGAGGTGGCCCCCGGCATCGACGTGCAGACTCAGGTCATCGACCTCATGGGCTTCACCCCCAAGATGGAAGAGGGCGGCCCCAAGCTCATGGACGAGCGCATTTTCCACGACGGCCTCATGGGCCTGAAGTGATCCCGGCATGAGGGGCTCCGGCCTCCGGAGCCCCCCTTCCCTTCGGGAAAAGACCGCTTCCCGAGCCCGTTCCTATTGTTGAGACTGAGATAGAAAGGGGACTTTCCTTTGAACTGGGGAATCCTAATCCTATTCATCGCCATCATCCTGTTCGGTGTGCTGGCCTTCCGTGGTATTTCCGCACTGATCCTGGCTCCTCTGGTCACCTGCTTCGTGCTGATCTTTGCCCCCATCTTTGCAGGACAGGATATCGCCATCCTGAATGGCCTGAAGACGCAGTTCATGCCTGCCGCAGCCAAATACGTCTCCAGTTACTTCCTGGTGTTCTTCGTGGGCGCCATCTTCGGCGCCGTCTATCAGTTTACCGGCGCTGCCAAGTCCATTGCCAAGTGGCTGGCCGGCATGTGTCAGGGTAAATTTGTAGCCCCCATCATCATGTGCATCACCGGCCTGCTGACCTACGGCGGCATCTCCGGCTTCGTGGTCTTCTTCGTCATCTACCCCATCGCTCTCCAGATGTTCCGCTCTGCCAACCTGACCCGCCGTCTGATCCCCGCCGCCATCTCCGCCGGCTGCTGGACCTGGTCTATGTATGGCCCCGGCTCTCCTTCCATCCAGAACGTTATCCCCATTGATATCCTGGGCACCACTCCCACCGCCGCTTTCGTGCCCTCTCTGATCGCCACCGTGGCCTCCTTCGTGATGATCTTTGTGTGGCTGGAGTACCGTGCCCGTTCCTTCTCCAAGCGGGGCTTCTACTTCCATGATGACCGCATGCGGACCCAGCTCTCCCCTGAGGAGCTGCAGGAGGACGATCCCAACGAGGTCCTGCCCAACCCCATCGTGGCTCTGATCCCCATCATCGTCATTCTGGTCCTCTTCAACGCGCCCATCTTCAACGGCGCCGGTCTCCCTGTTGAGACCTCCGTGTTTGCCGGCGTGGTCCTGGCCGTCATCCTCTTCTTCCCCCGCATCGAGGGCGGTATCAATGGCTGGGTCAAGATCTTCAACAAGGGCGCTGCTGACTCCGGCGTGTCCATCCTGAACACCGCCATCGTCGTCGGCTTCGGCGGCGTGGTCCAGAACACCCAGGGCTTCACCGATCTGGTGGCCAGCCTCCAGAAGCTAGAGATGAACCCCCTGATCTTCGTCATGATCACCGTGGCCGTGTGCGCCGGTGCCTGTGGCTCCGCCTCCGGCGGTATGGGCGTGGCCTTCAACGCCCTGAAGGACGTCTACGCCGCTCTGGGCGCCAACTTCGAGTACGTCCACCGTATCGGCGCCATCGCTGCCGGCACCCTGGACACCCTGCCTCACCAGGGCGCTCAGATCACCCTGCTGGGCATCTGCAAGTGCACCCACAAGGAAGCCTACTTCGATATCGCCATCACCCAGATCGCCATCCCCTTCATCACCTGCTTCTTCTTCATCGCTCTGGCTTCCATGGGTCTGTAACAGCTTTTATGCCAAAAAACAGGAGACGACGTACGTCGTCTCCTGTTTTTTTACACAAATTTTTGCTTTTAAAAATGTGGATATCTCCAGCTTGACAGCACCGCCGCGCAGTGGTACATTGTAATTACAATAGTTCTGTATCAAAACTATTTTTATTTAGAACTATACCATCCCTGCTTCAAGTGTCACACCATTTTTCCCACCACACACGTACCCATCAACTGCGATCAAATGAAAGGATGTGTCGACCATGAACTTTACCCTCACACAAGACCAGCAGCAGATCCAGCAGCTTGCCCGAGAGTTTGCGGAAAAGGATCTTCTCCCCGGTGTTCTGGAGCGGGACGAGAGCAGCGAGTTCCCCCTGGAGGCGTTCCGGAAATTCGGTAAGACCGGCATTTATGGTCTCCCCTATCCCACCGAGGTGGGTGGCCTGGGAGGCAGCTACCTGAGCTATATCCTGGCTGTGGAGGAGATCTCCAAGGTGGACGCCTCCTTCGGCATCGCCTTCTCCGTGGACACCTCCCTCTACGGCGGCAGCATCATGAACTCCTCCGCCCCTGAGGAGATCAAGAAGAAGTTCCTGGCCCCCATCACCTACGGTGAGAAGATCGGCTCCTTCGGCCTCACCGAGCACACCGCCGGTTCCGACGCCGCCGGTCAGCGCACCGTGGCCACTAAGGACGGCGACAGCTACATCATCAACGGCTCCAAGTGCTTCAACACCAACGGCCCTCTGGCCGACTACACCGTCATCTACTGCCTCACCGATCCCGCTCTGGGCACCAAGGGCATGGCGGCCTTCGTGGTGGAGAAGGGCACCCCCGGCTTCACCGTGGGCAAGGTGGAGAATAAGATGGGCATCCGTTCCGCCCACGTTTCCGACATGCACCTGGACAACGTCCGCGTCCCCGCCGAGAACATGATCGCCCAGCCCGGCGAGGGCTTCAAGCTGGCCATGAAGACTCTGGACGGCGGCCGCATCGGCGTGGCTGCCCAGGGCCTGGGCATTGCCAAGGGCGCCTTCGAGATTGCCCAGAAGTACATGATGGAGCGTGAGCAGTTCGGCAAGCCCATCTGCAAGCAGCAGTATCTGGCCTTCAAGATGGCCGAACTCCAGACCAAGATCCAGGCCGCTGAGCTGCTGCTCTACAAAGCCGCCATCTGCAAGGAGGAGGGCCAGCCCTACACCGTGCCCGCCGCCATGGCCAAGATGACCTGCACCAACGTGGCCATGGAGGTTACCACCGAGGCAGTCCAGCTCCTGGGCGGCAACGGCTACATGAAGGACTATCACGTTGAGCGCATGATGCGCGATGCCAAGATTACCCAGATCTACGAGGGCACCAATGAGATCCAGAAGCTGGTCATCAGCGGCCAGATTTTCCGCTAATCGCTTTTTCCCTTCGTTTCCTTCCATCCTTTACCCAACACACTTTTACCCCAACGCAATGGCCGGACGATCCTGATCAAATTGTCCGGCCATATTTTATGCGCCGCCCAAAGTGGGCGGCGCACCCGCGCCTTTGCACACATTGCACGATTATGTGGTCAAAAACAGGGCGAATCTTGGTTTGACAAATTGGTCCTACCGTTTTAAAATCTTGTGCAAGATTCGGAATCCGGAGATGAGGTCTCATGAAGATCATTATACAAATTGCCATCATTTTTTCCATATGCTGGGTCAGCCAGATGATTGAGGCCCTGCTTCCCATCGCCTTCCCCGCCAGCGTCATTGCCATGGTCCTGCTGCTGCTCCTGCTGCTGTCCGGAGTTCTGCGTGTGGACCACATCCGAGAAAAATCCGACTTTCTGCTCTCTAATATGGCCTTCTTTTTCATCCCCGCCGGGGTGAGCGTCATCAACTATTTTGACGTGCTGGCCAGCGCCCTGCTGCCGCTTCTGGTAATCTGCGTGGTGAGCACCGTTCTCACCTTTGCGGTCACCGCCTATGCCGTCCGCCTCACCCGCCTTCTCATGGATCGGAGGAAAGCCTGATGTCTGAACTGTTTTCCTCTCCCTTTTTCGGCATCTCCCTGAGCATTGTGGCCTTTCTCATCGGGGTCCGGATTCGCAGGCGGACCGGCCTGGAACTGTGCAATCCGCTGCTCATTGCCATCGTACTGGTGTCCGCCGTGCTGCTGGTCTGCCGGATTCCCTATGAGGCCTATGACCAGGGCGGCGCCGTCATCAACATGTTCCTGGCCCCCGCCACCGCCTGCCTGGCGGTGTCCATCTACACCCGCATCCAGCTGCTCAGGGAGAACTGGCTTCCCATTCTGGTGGGCTGTACCGTGGGCTCTCTCACCTCCATGGGCAGTATCTACGGCCTGTGCCGACTGTTCCGGCTGGACCAGACCATCATGGTCTCCCTGCTACCCAAGTCGGTGACCACCCCCATCGCCATCGGCGTGTCCCAGAGTCTGGGCGGTATCCAGGCCATCACCGTGGTGGCGGTCATCATCACCGGCATCCTGGGCAGCATTCTGGCCCCTCTGCTGGTCAAGGTCTTCCGGGTCAGCGACCCGGTGGCCGCCGGCCTGGCCATCGGCGCCTGTTCCCACGCCGTGGGCACCTCCAAGGCCCTGGAGCTAGGCGAGACTGAAGGCGCCATGAGCGGCCTGGCCATCGGCGTGTGCGGCATCCTCACCGTGCTCTTCTCTCTGCTCATCGCCCCGTAACATGTAAAGACCGCCCCGGCTGCAACAGCCGGGGCGGTCTTTGTATGTTACCGCATGGTCAGCCACATGATCCAGATAAGCGCCAGTACAAAGAGGGTCATAGCGGGATTCACCAAAAAGTGTCCCCAGGTCTCACCGTCGCCCCAGCTGGTCCCATCGGCAAAGTCGATCAGCTCGGCCCGGCAGCGGAAGAAGGTCCAGTAGAGGGCCCACAGCATGGACACCAGAACCAGCATGGCCAGAACCAGGTTGCCTGTCTCCCCCATAAGCCCACCCAGAGGCAGGAGCCCGGCGGAGACGAAGTTCACCCCGGCGTGGAGGAGCATACACCCCTTGATGTTTCCGGTGTAGAGGACGATGCCCCCCAGCACCAGGCCCACGGCGAAGGCGTAGATCATCTGATAGAGATTCCCGTGGACCAGGGCGAAGAGGAGGGCGGAGGCGCACAGGGCGAAGCCGTCTCCCCAGGGCCGCAGCCGCCGGAGAATCATCCACCGAAAGCACAGCTCCTCACACACCGGTGCCAGCAGGCAGCTGTAAATGAGATTGAAGGCCACGGGGAGGTCCCCCATGGCGTCCAGGGGGTTGGAGATGGGCTCCCCCCGCAGGGCAGCCAGCGCATCCATCAGGGAGAGGGTGACGATGTTGGCGAGGTAGAGCCAACCGGTGGCCAGCAGCCACATCCCCGCCCAGTTCTCGCCGTTCAGCCGCTGCCGTTCCGGGTCCGGACACTCCAGTGGGGCGGTCCGCAGCACCAGCATGGCCGCCGGGAAGCCGATGAGGTAGGTGGCGGCGGCAGAGATGAGGTAGGGCACCAGCGCATCCTCCAGCAGGGCCGGCGCCTGTGACAGGAGCAGATACTGCAATAGGAGCTGGACCCCCACCGGCAGAAGGATCATGGCCAGCATGGCCACGCCCACCCGGGAAAAGGTACGGCGGTACCGCCGGGCCTCCTCCCCCGCAAAAAATTCCCAGAGCTCCTCCATATAGGCGCTCCTCCTTTTTCAACAGCATAGGTAAAAAGCGGGCCCCCGCCCAACCCCCGGCCCGCCGCATATGGGTTATTTTATCACTTAATGGCCTTGGTGTCCACTTCCTCATGGAGCAGCTTGGCAAAGTCGGCGCAGGACATGGCGCCCAGGTCCTCGCCGGTGCGGTGACGGGGAGAGACGGTGCCGTTCTCCATATCCCGGTCGCCCACCACCAGCATATAGGGGACCTTCTCCATGGTGGCCTCGCGGATCTTCTTGCCGATCTTCTCGCTGCGGTGGTCCACCTCCACCCGGAAGCCCTGGGCGTCCAGGTCCTTGGCCACCTGGTCGGCGTACTCGGAGGCACGGTCGGTGACGGGCAGCACCTTCACCTGGACGGGGGAGAGCCAGGCGGGGAAGGCACCGGCAAAGTGCTCAGTGATGACGCCAATGAAGCGCTCGATGGAGCCCAGCACCACGCGGTGGATCATAACGGGGCGGTGCTTTTGGCCGTCCTCGCCGATATACTCCAGCTCGAAGCGCTCAGGCAGCTGGGAGTCCAGCTGGATGGTGCCGCACTGCCAGGTCCGGCCCAGGGAGTCGGCCAGATGGAAGTCCAGCTTGGGGCCGTAGAAGGCGCCGTCGCCCTCGTTGATGACGAACTCCTTACCCATAGCGGTAATGGCGTTTTTCAGGATGTCCTGGTTGCGCTCCCACTCCTCCACGGTGCCGATGTGGTCCTCGGGCATGGTGGAGAGCTCGATGGTGTAGGAGAGGCCGAAGGTGGAGTAGACCTCGTCGAAGAGGCGGACGGTCTCCTGGATGACTTCCTGCATCTGGTCGCGGGTCATGAACACGTGGGCGTCGTCCTGGCTGAAGCAGCGCACCCGGAACAGGCCGTGGAGGGCGCCAGAGAGCTCGTGGCGGTGGACCAGGCCGATCTCGCCCACCCGGAGGGGCAGCTCCTTGTAGGAGTGGGGCTCGCTGGCGTAGACCAGCATGCCGCCGGGGCAGTTCATGGGCTTGATGGCAAAGTCCACATCGTCGATGACGGTGGTGTACATATTGTTCTTATAGTGGTCCCAGTGGCCGGAGCGCTCCCACAGCTGGCGGTTGAGCATCATGGGGGTGGAGATCTCCACATAGCCGTAGCGCTTGTGGACCTGCCGCCAGTAGTCCAGCAGGGTGTTCTTGAGGACCATGCCCTTGGGCAGGAAGAAGGGGAAGCCGGGGCCCTCATCCCGGAGCATGAAGAGGCCCAGCTCCTTGCCCAGCTTGCGGTGATCCCGCTTCTTGGCCTCCTCGATCCGGGCCAGGTACTCGTCCAGCTCGTCCTTCTTGGGGAAGGCGATGCCGTAGATACGCTGGAGGGTCTCCCGGTTGGAGTCGCCCCGCCAGTAGGCGGCGTTGCAGGCGGTGAGCTTGATGGCGTTGCCCTTCACCCGGCCGGTAGAATCCAGGTGGGGACCGGCGCACAGGTCGGTGAACTCGCCCTGCTTGTAGAAGGAGATGTGGGCATCCTCGGGGAGGTCGTTGATGAGCTCCACCTTGAAGGGCTCGCCCTTCTCCTCCATGAACTTGAGGGCCTCGGCCCGGGGCAGCTCGAACCGCTCCAGCTTCAGCTTCTCCTTGCAGATCTTCTTCATCTCGGCCTCGATCTGCTCCAGGTGCTCGGGGGTGAAGGCAAAGGGGGCGTCCATATCGTAGTACCAGCCCTCGTCGATAGAGGGGCCGATGGCCAGCTTCACCTCGGGCCACAGCCGCTTGACGGCCTGGGCCATGATGTGGGAGCAGGTGTGCCAGTAGGTCTGGCGGTATTCGGGGTTCTCAAAGCTAAACTCTTTGTTTTCTTCTGCCATGATAATTCCTCCTAGTATTCTGGGGCAGGCAATAAAAAAGCCCCACCCCTGATGATGATTCAGGGGTGAGACGAAAGTCCCACGGTTCCACCCTGCTTGCAAGAAGCGCGGAGCGCCCGGGAGCAGGACAACAGTGAGCCGCGCAGACCGAAAAACAGGGCGGGCAAAGCCCGACAGTATTTTCGGCGAAGCAGGGAACAGTTGGCCGTCGCGGAGGGCGCGCAGCGTGACACCGAAGCGCGGAGCGCCCGGCAGCGCAGCGTAACATCTTGCCGCTTGTGTCCCACTGTAACGGGCGGGTCCCGTCCCGGTCCTTTCCCGGGCGGCTCAGGAGTGGTACCGCCGCCGCGCACACAGGGCACTTTCACCATCTGTGTCCCTCTCTGGGTGCCGCCTTTGCGGGTTCTTCTCCGTCGATGCCATTTTAACGGGGTTACTATATCACCAAAAGCGGGCCCTGTCAAGGGGATGCGGCGGCTCCTCCCGGGAGATATATTCCTCCTCACAGGCCCGCTGCGCCTGGATTAAAACCATATGGGCCTTGTCGTATTCTCCCTCCTCCAGCGCAGCGACGCAGTCGGTGCAGGCATTGAACAGCATATGATACAGTTTTTGATACAGGTCCTCCATGTTTCACACCCCTTATTCGCATTATAAGCTATAATTCGATTATAAATTTGAATTAGTAGTGTGTCAAGATGGATTTCAATTATATAATTGGTTATACTTCTTTTATTTCTTGCCTATGATTCCCCTTGTAAAGGTGGGGGAATTATGCAACTAGATTATTCTGAAATTGGACGAAGAATTGCCAAAAGGCGAAAACATCTGAAGTTAAAACAGGCCGAGGTGGAGGAAAGGGCCGATATTGGGTATAAATATCTCTCCAATATCGAGCGTGGCCTCTCCATCCCCTCCACCGAGGTCATCATGCGTCTGGCGCTGGCGCTGGACACCACGCCGGACGAGTTCCTGGTGGGCACGGCCCGGGACACCGGGGAGCGGTGGCGGGAGGTGGCCGAGCTGCTGCGGGACATGGACGACAAGCACCTGGAGCTGGCCGGGAGCCTCCTCACCTGGCTCAAGCAGCAGCCCCTTTGACCTTCCCTATGGAGCAAAAAAGACGTGGAGCCTTGCGGCTCCACGTCTTTTTGCTTTTTGAAAGGGGCAGCACTCAGGCGGCGTCAGCCTGGGCAGCAGCCATCAGGTTCTCGGTGAAGAAGTCGGTGATGCTCCCCTCCACCATGGCGGTGACGTCGGGCTGGTCGGAGTAGAAGCCGTAGCCGTGGTCAGCCTCGGGGACAATGAGCTCCTCGGCGGCAGGATAGGAGGAGACCGTCAGCTTGTTGGTGGCGTCGGTCACCACGTCGTCCTTGTCGCCGTGGATCACCAGCATAGGGCCGGTGTAGTTGTCGATGTTGGCCAGGGGGTCCACCTTCATGTCGGTGAACCACTGAGCGGAGAGGGAGAGCTCCTGGCCATACTGAGTGGTGTAGTCATAGGAGCCCTTCTCCTCGGCCACAGCGATGGCGTCCTCCACGGTCATACCCTCGGGGAGAATGTTGGCGATGGCCTCATCGCCGGGGGTGGACAGGCCGGAGAGGATCAGAGTGGCCTTGTAGGGGTTGTCCTCGGCGGTGATGATCTCCAGGGCCACGCGGCCGCCCATGGAGTAGCCCAGGATGCCCAGCTTGTCGGCGTCCACGGGGTAGTTGGGCACCAGGTAGTCCTTGGCGGCGTTGGAGTCGGCGATCATGTTGGAGAGGGTATTCTCAGTGAAGGGCTCGGTGGAATCGCCGCAGCCGGGGAAATCCATGCGGATGCTGGCGATGCCGGCCTCAGCCAGGGCCTTGGCGATGCCGCCGAAGCCGGCGCCCTCGTCCTTGTTGCCGCCATGGCCGTGGTTGAGCACCACGGCGGGGAAGGGTCCCTCGCCCACAGGCAGGGTGACCACGGCGGGGATGGTCCGGCCGTTGGCCTCGATGCTCACGGTCTCAGCGGTGTAGGTGGCCTCAGCGTCGGTCTCGGTCTCCTCGGCGGGGGTCAGCTTGGAGAAGTTGAGGAGGATGGTGGCCAGCTCGGTGCGGACAGCGGTGCCGTTGGGGTCCAGCAGGTTGCCGGGCTTTCCGCCCAGGATGCCGGAGCCCACGGCGGTGGCCATGCCCTCAGAGGCCCAGTCAGCCACGGAGGCGGCGTCGGCGTAGGTGCTCAGGTCGCCGGCGGTGGTGGCCAGACCCTTCACCTCGGCATAGCGGGCGAAGATGGTGGCCAGCTCAGCGCGG
>NZ_JBQHTM010000036.1:0-41567 GCF_052065695.1 Intestinimonas sp. HCP28S3_D6 | reverse complement strand
TATCCGTAAATGTTTCCTGTTTCTTCATCCCCATACACCACCATTGCGTTGATAGTGTTATTATCCCACATCCGGAGCCTTTATGGTAGTGCGGATTAAATCAGAGATTCCATAGACTTCCTGGCCGAGGCCAGGCCGAAGGCCTGCTGCCCCAGGGGCTCACCCTGGACGCCACTGTGATGCCCCGCGGGGAGGCCTCCCTACTGCTGGACACTGCTCTCACCATCATCACCACCATGTACACCTCCAATATCCACGGCCACATGCCCCCCATACGCCCCCTCCGGCCTCGCCATCGAGGTGGGCGGTGTGGACATCGCCATCGTGGGTCTGACCGACGATGTCAGTAAGGCTACCACCCACTTCTCCAACACCCAGGACATCGAGTTCCACAGCCAGTGGGAGGCGTGCCAGGACGTGGTGGCCCAGACCGACGCTGAGTCCCTTTCCCCGTGTCTCTTTCAGGCGTGTCCGCTGTACAGTGGACACGCCTGTTTTTTATGAGAAATCCGTTGCTTTTTTGCCGAGGGCAGGGTAAAATATAGAATTGCATGAAAACTAAAGGAGTGACAAAACCATGACCGAGGAACACAAGTCCGCCACCGGAGCCGAGACTCCCGTAATGACCCAAAACTTCATCCATGATTTTATTGACGAGGACCTGGGGCAGGGTGGGCAGTTCCAAGGCATGACCGTCCACACCCGTTTCCCTCCGGAGCCCAACGGCTACCTGCACATTGGCCACGCCAAGGCCATCTTTATCGACTTCGGCACCGCCGAAAAGTACGGCGGCCTGTGCAACCTGCGCATGGACGACACCAACCCCACCAAAGAGGACGTGGAGTACGTGGAGGCCATCCAGGAGGACATCCACTGGCTGGGCTACGACTGGGGCGACCGGTTCTACTACGCCTCCGACTATTTTGAGAAGATGTACGAGTACGCCGTGGAGCTCATCAAGAAGGGCCTGGCCTACGTCTGTGAGCTCACCCCCGAGGAGTTCAAGGAGTACCGGGGCGACGTGAACACCCCCGCCCGCTCTCCCTGGCGGGACCGTCCCATCGAGGAGTCCCTGGATCTCTTCGCCCGGATGCGCGCCGGTGAGTTCCCCAACGGCAAGTACACCCTCCGGGCCAAGATCGACCTGGAGAGCGGCAACTTCAACATGCGGGACCCCGTCATCTACCGCATCAACCACATGCACCACCACCGCCAGGGGGACAAGTGGTGCATCTACCCCATGTATGACTTCGCCCACCCCATTGAGGACGCCCTGGAGGGGATCACCCACTCCCTGTGCTCCCTGGAGTTTGAGGACCACCGGCCCCTCTACGACTGGGTCATTGCCAACTGCCCCGTCCCCGCCAAGCCCCGCCAGATCGAGTTCGCCCGCCTGGGTATCAACTACACCGTCATGTCCAAGCGCAAGCTCCGCCAGCTGGTGGAGGAGGGCCGGGTCTCCGGTTGGGACGATCCCCGGATGCCCACCCTGTGCGGTCTGCGCCGCCGGGGCTACACCCCCCGCTCCATCCGCAACTTCTCCGAGCGCAACGGCGTGAGCAAGGCCGCCTCCACTGTGGAGTTCGCCTTCCTGGAGCACTGCCTCCGGGAGGACCTCAACGACGTGGCCCAGCGCCGGATGGCGGTCCTCCGCCCCGTGAAGCTGGTCATCACCAACTACCCCGAGGGACAGAGCGAGACCTTTGAGGTGGAAAACAACCCCAACCGGCCCGAGGACGGCACCCGTGAGGTCACCTTCTCCCGGGAGGTCTACGTGGAGTCCGAGGACTTCCTGGAGACCCCCGTGCCCAAGTACAAGCGCCTCTACCCCAACGGCCCCGAGTGCCGCCTGAAGGGTGCCTACCTGATCCAGTGCACCGGCTGCAAGAAGGATGAAAGCGGAAACGTGGTGGAGATCTACGCCACCTATGATCCCGACAGCCGCGGCGGCGATCCCGCCGACGGACGGAAGGTAAAGGGCGCCACTATTCACTGGGTGGACGCCGCCACCGCCGTGGACGCCGAGATCCGGCTCTACGACAACCTCTTCTCCGACGCCGACCCCGACGCCGGCGACAAGAACTTCCTGGACTGCCTGAACCCCAACTCCCTGGAGGTCCTCAGCGGCGCTAAGGTGGAGCGCTGCCTAGCCGACGCCCAGGCCCCCGCCTCCTTCCAGTTCCTGCGCCAGGGCTACTTCTGCGTGGACAACAAGGACTCCAAGCCCGGCCATCTGGTTTTCAACCGCTCTGTGAGCCTGAAGGATTCTTTCAAATTCTAAGCGGCAGCGAACGGCGGACGGCCAGAGGCCGCCCGCCGTTTTTATTCCGCACTTGGAGGTCATAAAAGATGAAGCAGTATCTCTTCCGCAACGACTACTCCTTCGGCGCCCATCCCAAGGTCCTCTCCGCTCTGGCCGAGACCAACCTGGAGGGCAACATCGGCTATGGAGATGACGCCTACTGTGATCGGGCCAAGTCTCTGATCCGGGACTTGTGCCAGTGCCCCCAGGCCGAGGTGCAGTTCCTCATCGGCGGCACCCAGACCAACTTTACCGCCATCGCCGCCTTCCTGCGGCCCTGGGAGGGCGTCATCGCCGCCGACTCCTCCCACATCAACGGCCACGAGGTGGGCGCTGTGGAGGCCACCGGCCACAAGATCCTCCAGATCCACACCGGTCCAGACGGCAAGATCACCCCGGCGCAGATCGCGCCCATCCTGGAACGGCACAAGGACGTACATCTGGTCAAGCCCCGGCTGGTGGAGATCGCCGACGCCACCGAGAGCGGCATGGTCTACACCAAGGCTGAACTCACCGCCCTCTCCGAGTACTGCCGGGCCAATGATCTGCTCCTCTTCCTGGACGGCGCCCGGCTAGGCTCTGCCCTGGCCTCCTCCCAAAATGACCTGACCCTCCCCGATCTGGCCCGGCTCACCGATGCCTTCTACATCGGCGGCACCAAGAACGGCGCCCTCATGGGCGAGGCCCTGGTCATCACCAACCCCGCCCTCCAGCCCGACTTCTTCCGCATCAAAAAGCAGTTGGGCGCGGTGCTGGCCAAGGGCTGGCTGCTGGGGGTCCAGTTTGAGGCCCTGCTGAAGGACGGCCTCTACTTTGAGATGGCCCGCCACGCCAATGCTATGGCCACCCGTCTCCAGGCCGGGCTGAAGTCTCTGGGCTGGACTCTGTGGGTGGACTCCCCCACCAACCAGGTTTTTGCCGTGGTGGATGACGCCACCAAAGCCAAACTTGACACTCTGTGCGCCTACGAAGACTGGTGCCCTGCCCAGGAGCCCGGCCACACTGTGATCCGCTTCGTTACCTGCTTCGCCACCGCCTCTGAGGACGTGGACGGCTTCCTGGCCGCCCTGCGCTGACAGACAGGAGGGACCCAACTGTGGATATTATGTACTATCTGAAGATCAAGATCCCAAACACCATCTACCGCATCGCCCAGCTACTGGAAATTCTGGTCAGCGTCCTGGTGATCCTCGCGATCCTGTTCTCCTTTGCCACCATCTTTCACCAGTTGGGCCTTATGGCCACAGATCCCAGCAGCGTGGACGGCCTTCAGTCGTTCCTGTCCACTACCTTTACCGTCGTCATCGGCATCGAGTTTCTGAAGATGCTCAGCCGGCACAACCTGAGCTCGGTAGTGGAGGTCCTCCTCTTCGCGATCTCTCGCCAGATGGTCATTGAGCACACCTCTCCTGCGGAAAATCTGCTGATGGTGGCCGCCATTGCCGCCCTCTTCCTCATCCGCAAATTCCTTTTCATCCCCGGATTGGACGATAAGCAGACCCTTACCGTTCCCCGCTCCGATGACCCCATAGAAGAACACATCGGCGCTGGTCGTCATTGAACAAAAGAGCACGCCCCATCACTCAGATGGGTCGTGCTCTTTTTCTGCTTCCTCCGGCGGAGTCTCCGGAGGGACAGACTCTCTTTTCTCCACTCTGGAGAACCGCACGCACTGGAGCAGCACCCACAGGGCACACAGCGCCGCCGCCGCCAGCGGCATGGCCCAGGAGGCCTGACCCAGGGGCTCATAGATGCTCCCCAGAGTGGTGGAATAGGGGATGAGCCGCTGGGTGACTGGCGACCAGGCGATCTTATATACTCGGAGGCCGATCATTCCCCAGCACAGGGCAGTCATGCACCACACCGCCGGAATCCACCGCCGGTGTCCTCGGCCCAGCAGGGGCAGAGACCCCAGCACTGCCAGGATGGCCAGATAGAGGGAGAAGGCCGACTCCTGCCCCTCGTAGAGCGCCACCGGCAGATCCGGCCGCTCATAGAAGAGCCAGAAGGCGGCCGCCAGCCAGGGAACCAGCCCCGGCAGCAGCCGGCGGATGGGTGGCCGGGCCAGTACAAGCCGCAGACGGCACGGATCGCCTCCGCTGCTCCAGCGGAAGACCAGGTGCTGAATCACGGCGGTCAGTCCCACGGCGCCCACCAGGATGGCCAGAACCCCAAACAGGACCGATCCACCCTTTCCGCTCAGTAACAGTCCCTGAACGGAGGCACCCAACATGGCCTGCGAGGAGCCAAACAGCGTCAATGCCACTGCGGCGATGACCGTCTTGGTCACAAAGGTGAGATTCACCGCCAGACACATCAGGGCATTGGAGATCTGAAACCAGCGGCTGTGATAGGTGTAATACTTTTGCAGGTAGACACCATAGGCCATGCAGCCCAGGTAGGCGCAGTAACACAGCACCATGGGCATAAAGAGATCCAGCAGATAGAAGAGAACGCCGCCGCCCAGGGCAAAGGCAAAGGACAGCAGGCTCTGCCAGTCGGCCCGGCTCAGGGACCGGATGGGCTTCTCCCCGTCCAGCAGGTCGTCCACCGCCACTCCCAGGGCCCGGGCCAGGGGTACCAGCAGCGGGACATCCGGATACCCGCTGCCGCTTTCTCACCGTGAGACCGTCTTGTTGCTCACCCCCAGCATGTCGGCCAGCTCCTGCTGGGTGAGGTTCTTATCCCGCCGGTACTGCTTCAATCGATCTGAAAAGCTCTGTTCCATTTGGGTCTCGCCCCCTTTCTTTGGCGTCATTGTACCATGGAATCGGCTCCCGACGCCACCCCACCGTCCGGGAATTCTGTCTCGCATACCGGGAATGGCCCTAAAAACACAAGACCCCGGGCCAAAGATACGGCCCGGGGTCACCGGTTCAAAACAGGTCCTTCTTCTTCAGGATCACGGCAATGACACCAATGATGACGCCGGTGATAATCAGCGGCACCCACCAGAACTGGTCCAACGGCAGCCCGCTACCGTTGATATTCATGCCATAGAAACCAAAGACAATGTTGGGGATGGTCAGCAGGATGGTGATGGAGGTCAGCACCTTCATGATGACGTTCAGGTTGTTGGAAATCACGCTGGCAAAGGCGTCCATCATACCCGAGATGATGGAGGAGTAAATGTTGGCCATCTCAATGGCCTGACGCACCTCAATGAGCACGTCCTCCAGCAGATCGTGGTCCTCCTCGTAGAGGGTGATGATGCGGCCGCGGAGGATCTTCTCCAGCGTCACCTCATTGGCCTTTAGTGACGTGTTGAAGTAGACCAGAGATTTTTCCAGGTCCAGGAGCTGGATGAGCTCCTTGTTCCGCTGGGACTTGTAGAGCTGGCGCTCCATATAGTTGTAGATCTTGTCGATCTGTTTCAGGTACTGGAGGAAGCGTTTGGCCACCTGCAGCAGCAGATAGAGAATGAAGCTGGTCTTCTTCTGGGTCTCCGCATTCTTCACCAGGCCGTCCTGGAAGTCCCGGATGATGGGGGTCTCCTTCAGGCAGACGGTGATGATGCACTTCTCCGCCACGATGATACCCAGGGGCAAGGTGGAGTAGACCACCGCGTCCCCCTTCTCCACCGCGGGGAGGTCAATGATGATGAGGGTCTGCCCGTCCTCGGTATCGATTCGGGAGGTCTCCTCCTCATCCAGTGCAGCTCTCAGAAAGCCTGGGTCAATGCCCAGCAGCGCGGTGACGGTGGACATCTCGTCCTCCGTGGGATAGGTGAGGTTCACCCAGCAGCCGTCCTCCGCCTTGTCCAGTTTGGTCATCTGACCGTTGATGGTCTTGTGAATGGTCAGCATTGGTATCACGCCTTTCCCGGTACGGGAAAATGGGTATAAAAATCCCGCACCGCCTCATTTTGCCGCCCCTGCGGGTCTCCCCGCCCGGGCTTGAACGGCGAATCAGGCGTGCGGTCCTCACCGGCTAAATCGGTCAGACGCAGAGCCAATACGCCGTGCTACGTACATGATGTCTTCGACTCAAAGGGTCACCGCTCACGGCGCATATCACTCCTTCGGTTTACGGATCGTCTTTCCCACAGTGGAAAGACATATTTATGCCAAATTGTGGGATATATGCCCACGAATAAACCATTTTACAGTTTATTCAGCAGGTATTATTATAAGCCCCTTTCCTTCGGATTGCAAGCCCTTTTGGATCTGATACCCTCCTTTCCCTAGCAAAATACTGCTGCTAGTGACAGCCGCGCGATTTTGACAGAAAAGGCCCGGAGCCATACGGCTCCGGGCCCTATTGATCCACTTTTTACTTGTCCCGGTTGAAGATCTTGAAGATATCCACAAAGGGGTCTTCCTCCGGCTCCTCAGAAAGGGGCTCCAGTGCGGGACGGTCGTTGGCTCCGCCCGGCGTCTTGGCCCCGCCTCCAGCCCGCTCCTTGCTGGCAGCATCACGGCCACTGGAGAACACATTGTTAGATAGACCACCAGCCCCCTCTTCAAAGCCGGTGGAGATGACGGTGACACGGATCTCATCCTCCAGCTCCTCGTCGAAGGCGGCGCCGAAGATGATGAGGGCGTCGGGGTGGGCGGCCTGCTGCACCAGGTTGGCAGCGGTCTCCACCTCCTCCAGGCCGATGTCCATGGAGCCGGTGACGTTGACCAACACACCGTGGGCGCCGTTGATGGAGGTCTCCAGCAGGGGGCTGGAAATAGCCATCTTGGCGGCCTCCTCGGCCTTGTTCTTGCCCGCGGCCCGGCCCACGCCCATGTGAGCCATGCCGGCATCCTTCATGACGGCGGTGACATCGGCGAAGTCCAGATTGATGAAGCCGGTGTTCTTGATGAGGTCGGAGATAGACTGCACCGCCTGGCGCAGCACATCGTCGGCAATTTCAAAGGCGTTCTGGAAGGTGATCTTCTGATCGGTGGCAAACTTCAGACGCTCATTGGGGATGATGACCAGGGAGTCCACCTTGCCCCGGAGCTCCTCGATGCCAGCCTCGGCCTGGAGCATCCGGCGGCGGCCCTCAAAGGCGAAGGGTTTGGTGACCACACCCACGGTGAGCAGTCCGGCCTCCTTGGCGATGTCGGCCACGATGGGTGCCGCGCCGGTACCGGTTCCACCGCCCATACCGGCGGTGATGAAGACCATGTCGGCGTCCTCCAGCGCCTTGGCGATCTGGCCCCGGCTCTCCTCGGCAGACTTGCGGCCCACCTCCGGATTGGAGCCGGCGCCCTGTCCGCCGGTGAGCTTCTCGCCGATCTGGATCTTATAGGTGGCGCTGGAAGTGGTCAGCGCCTGCTTGTCCGTATTGACCGCGATAAAATCTACGCCCTGTACGCCGGAGCGCACCATGCGATTGACAACGTTGCTGCCGCCGCCGCCCACACCGATGACCTTAATGGTGACGACGCTCTCAGGCCCTGTATCCAATCCAAAAGCCATGCCCGTTCCTCCTATGTAAACAACTAGTGATAGTAAAGCTATGCAGACTGATTCCAATATACTGTATTGTATCTCTCTTTCCCAGTTAGGTCAATAGCTTGCGCAAGATTTCGTTCCACTTTCCCCGTCAACTTCCGGCCGTTTTCGGGATAAATCGGGGCTGATCCAGGGTGAGATCCACCACTCCTGTCTCATTTGATTGAATGATGCCCTGAGCCAGGGATTCGGTGAGTACCCGGGTCTGCCACATGAAATCGTCGCTCATGCGCATCTTCACCGTGAGACGCCCATCATAGACCATGGAGATCTCGGCGGCGGAGGTGAGATCAATGGAGGATACCTCGCCCAGAATGTCCCGCTGCTCCAGAGCGGAGAGCAGGTCCATCAGGCTCTCCAGCTTGAGGCTCTCGGCATCCTCCACCGCCAGAGTGGTCCCTACAGCGGGGAGCAGGGCGGTGAGTCCAGAGACCTCCGCCACACCCGCCTGCTCCGGCTTAGAGACCTGCTCCAGAATCTTGCCCTTGGCGTCTATGATCCACCAGCCTTCATCCCCTTGAATGACGGCGGCCGGTGTACGCTCGGTGACGTTGATGACCAGTCCGTCGGGCAGGGCGTGGCGGATATTCACCTCATCCACATAGGGGAGGGTGGAATAAATCTTCTGCGCCGTCCGTGAGCTCCCCACCAGGAACAGATTATCCCCCTTCTCCACCCCGGAGGCATCGATGATCTCCTGGGCAGTGTACCGGCTCACGCCGGTGACAGTGATGTCCTCCACCCGGAAAAAGACCACACAGCCCGCAGCAATCACCACCAGGATGATGATGAGGGAGAGCACTTTATAGAGGAAACCGAAGCGTCCCCGGTTTCGCCGTTTTCTTTTGTTGGAACGCCGTGATGCCATGGGTCCGCCTCCGGATTCGTTCTCTTTCTTCCTTGTTGGGTCAGTATACCACACAAAGGTAAGGAAATCGTTAAGAAATCCTTACAACTTGGGCAAGCCTCCCCCGCCGTCCTCCAGACGGCGGATGCGGGCGCCCAGGCCCCACAGCGTCTCCTCCAGCCCGTGGTAGCCCCGGTCGATGTGGCTCAGGCCCTCGATGTGGCTCACACCCTCCGCTCCCAGGGCGGCCACCACCAGCGCAGCGCCGCCCCGCAGGTCGGCGGCCCGCAGCGGCGCTCCGTGGAGTCTCTCCACACCGCACACCACCGCCACCCGGCCCTCCACCCGGATCCGGGCACCCATGCGGCAGAGCTCATCCACATGGCGGTAGCGGCTTTCAAACATATTTTCTACAAAAACGGTGGTCCCCCGACTCCTACACAAGGCCGCCATCACCGGCGGCTGGGCGTCGGTGGGGAAGCCCGGGTAGGGGGCCGTGCGGATGGGCCGCACCCCCTGGAGAGGGCCGTCCCGGCGGATAGAGATCCGCTGTTCCCCGCTGCGGACCCGGCAGCCAGCCTCCGTCAGGATGGCGGTGACGGTGGAAAGCTGACGGTAATCGGTGCCCAGGATCTCCGCCTCTCCCCCAGCGGCCGCCACCGCTGAGAGGAGCGTGGCCGCCACGATCCGGTCAGGCATGACGGTATGTTCTCCGCCGTGAAGCGTCTTCCCGCCGGTGACGGTGACCGTGGAGGTCCCCGCCCCCCGGACGTCGGCCCCCAGAGCGCGCAGGAAGCCCTGGAGATCCACGATCTCCGGCTCCCGGGCAGCATTGTTGATGACGGTGGTCCCCGCCGCCCCGCAGGCGCAGAGCATGGCGTTCTCCGTGGCCCCCACGCTGGGGATGGAGAGGTCGATCTGACAGCCCCGAAGTCCGCATTTTGGCAGGGCGCAGTGGAGGGCGCCACCCTCCTCCCGGATCTCCGCTCCCAGGGCCCGGATGGCCGCCAGGTGCAGGTCGATGGGCCGGGGCCCCAGCTCACAGCCCCCGGGCATACTCAGCTCCGCCGCCCCGGTACGGGCCAGGATGGCCCCCAGAAAGATTACCGAGGAGCGCATCTCCCGCATAAGGGCATCGGGCACATCGTTCCGGGTGAGCCCGGAGGCATCCACTGTTACCGTGTCGCCGGAGCGCTCCACCTTGCAGCCCAGGTGCTCCAGGATGGCTATGGATGCCCGCACATCCGAGAGATCGGGACAATTATGTACCACACTGACGCCGGGGCACAACACCGCCGCCGCCAGAATGGGCAGGACGCTGTTTTTGGCCCCGTGGACTATGGCCGTCCCTTCCAGCGTTCTGCCGCCTTCCACTTGATAAATGCTCATGACCGTCCACCCTCCGCATGTTGATGGTTTCAGGCCATACTATGCGTCCGGGCGGACGGGTGACAGCAAAGGACGTTACTTCCCCTCTTTCATGAGGGACATCAGGGTCTGATAGATCTCCTCGGCGGCGTCGGTAACCGAAAGGTCGGTCAGGGCCTTGGACATGGCCGCGCGTTTTTCCGGGTCGGCCAGCAGATCCTTGACCTCCCGGTAGAGAGCGGCGCCATCAATCTCCGGCTCCAGCAGCACCACCGCCGCCCCGTGGTGCTCCAGCACCCGCGCGTTCTTCTCCTGGTGGTTGTTGGTCACGTTGGGAGAGGGCACCAGCACACAGGGCTTGGCGATGGCGGTGAGCTCCGAGATGGTGGAAGCGCCCGCCCGGCACACCACCAGATCGGCGGCGGCCATGACAAGGGGCATGTCATAGATATACTCCCGCACCTCCGCCCCGCCAGTGAGGTCCACCCCACGCTCCGCCAGAGCGGCGGTGAGGCTCTTATAGTTCCGCCCAGCGCCGTGAATGTGGTGGAAGAGGAAGCCCTCCGCCGCCTCCGCCTGGAGAAAGTCGGCCATATACCGGTTCATGACGTCGGCCCCCAGACTCCCCCAGTAGGAGAGGACCAGAGGTCGGTTGTCGGCCAGCCCCAGAGCCTCCCGGGCCTCCTTACGGGTGTGATCGAAGAAGTCCCGGCGCACCGGCGTTCCGGTAACCACTACCCGCTCCGGGTGTGGATAGTGCTTCCGGGAGTCCTCAAAGCCCACCATGACCCGGTCCACCACCTTGGACAGGAGCTTGGTGGTGAGGCCGGGCACAGCGTTGGACTCGTGGACGGCGGTGGGGATGCCCCGCCGGGCGGCCTCCTTCACCACGGGGTAGGAGGCGTAGCCACCGGTGCCCACCACCAGGTCGGGCTTGAAGTCGTCCAGGATGGCCCGGGCCTGCCGCCGGGCCTGGGGCAGGGTGACCACTGTCATAACATTGTGCTTGATGTCCTTCCACTTCCACGCCCGGTGGATGGTGTTCACGTGGACGGTACGCAGCTCATAGCCCTCGTGTGGCACCAGGGTCCGCTCCATGCCGTTGTCCGCCCCGGCGAAGAGGACCTGACAGTCCTGGTGCCGGGACTGAAAGAGCCGCGCCAGGGCGATGGCGGGGTTGATGTGGCCGGCTGTGCCGCCGCAGGTAAAGAGGATCTTCACTTCAACACCTTCTCATCCGGCTTTGGGAGCCGGGATCTGTCTGGATACGCTGAGGACAATGCCCATTTCCACCAGCTGAATCACCAGGGCGGTGCCGCCGTAGCTGAAAAACGGCAGGGAGATGCCGGTGGGGGGAATGAGGTTGGTGACCACGCCGATGTTCAAAAAGACCTGAACGGCCACCTGTGTGGTGATACCCACAATGAGGAGGGCGCCGAACCGGTCCCGGGCGTGGAGGGCCAGCCAGTAGCCCCGGATGATGAGCAGGGCAAAGAGGAGGAGGATCATGGCCGCGCCGATGAAGCCCAGCTCCTCACACACGATGGGAAATACATAGTCGTTCTGAAGTTCGGGCAGGTAGAGGAATTTTTGTCTTGAATTTCCAAGTCCAAGGCCCAACAGGCCACCGGAACCGATGGCATAGAGGGACTGGACGATCTGGTAGCCGTCTCCCTGGGTATCGGTCCAGGGGTTCTGCCAGATGGCAATACGGTCGGCCATGTAGTCGGTGGTGTTGACCACCAGCCACAGGGCGGCCGTCATAAAGACGCCGCCCGCCACAAACCAGCCCATCCGAATGCCGGCGGCAAAGAGGATGGAGGCGCCGATGGCCAAGATGAGGATGGTGGCGGAGAGGTGGGGCTGGAGGAGCAGCAGTCCGGCGATGATGACCAGCACCACACCGTAGGGCACCAGCTCCAGAAAGCCAATACGATCCAGCAGCTCCAGGAAGTGACCGGAGTAAGTCCGCTTATTGAAATGGCGCTTCTTCTCCGTATTTCGCTTGGAGAGCCGAGCGGAGAAATAGAGGATGACACCCAGCTTGGCGGCCTCGGAGGGCTGCCACCGGGGCAGCGGGCCGATGGCCCGAATCCAGCGGTTGGCACCGCCGCCGCTGGCGCCGATGCCGGGGATCTTCACCATGACAAGAAGTATGATGGAGCCCACCAGGGCAAAGACGGAGAGCCATCGTAGGGTCTGGTAGTTAATCTTGCTCATGATATACATGATGACTACGCCGCCAACGGCAAAGAGACCCTGGCGCATAAAATAATAGGTGGGGTCATCCATGTTGTAAAGGGCATCGGCGTAGGAGGCGGAGAACATCATGATGACGCCGATGGCGGTGAGCAGCAACACCAACATGAGAAAGGGCAGGTCCAGTGGGCCCCGTGCCAGCTGTTCCTCCACGGTGAGGTCACGTTTGAGTTTTCGGGCCATCGGATCTCCTGCCTTTCAGGGAAAATTGAGGATTTTAGAAGAGGGTTGCGTCCAGGAAAGCGGCGTACCGGTCCATCACGCCCACAAAGGCCAGGGCACAGAAGAGAAGGGACACCAGGGCAAAGACGGCCACTACCTTCTTCTCACTCCACCCACACATCTCGAAGTGGTGATGGAGGGGGGCCATCTTAAAGATACGCTTGCCGTGGGTGACCTTGAAATAGGTGATCTGGATGATGTCGGAGAGAGTCTCGGCGATATAGACAATGCCTACCAGGATGAGGACCAGAGGCATGTCGAAGGCAAAGGCCAGGCCGCACACGGCGCCGCCCAGGAAGAGGGAGCCCGTATCGCCCATAAAGACCTTGGCGGGGTAGTGGTTATAGATGAGGAAGGCGCACAGGCCGCCGAAGAGGGCGCCGCCGAAGACACCCAGGTCGGCCACACCCCAGTACCAGGCCACGGCGGAGAAGAAGGCGGCCACGGGCAGGGTAACGCTGGAGCTCAGTCCATCCACACCGTCGGTGATGTTGACGGCGTTGACAGTACCTACCATGACGAAGGCAGCAAAGGCCATGTAGACCACCCAGGGCAGCTCAATGGTGATCTGAAGGAAGGGGATATAGAGGTGGGGGGCCAGGTAGCCGAAGTACCGCAGCAGGGCAGTGAAGGCGATGGCCGCGGCCAGTTGGAGCAAGAACTTGGGACCGGCAGTGAGACCGGTGTTCTCCCGCTTCTTCACCTTCTCGTAGTCGTCCAGGTAGCCGATGACACCGAAGACCAGGGCAAAGCAGAAGACAAAGAGGGCCCGGAAGTCCCCCCGGAGCAGGTCGGACCAACCGATGAGGATGATGGTGGCCAGGATTCCGAAGATGAACATCAGTCCGCCCATGGTGGGGGTCCCCTGCTTGGACATGTGCCAGGTGGGGCCGTCTTCCTTGATAGACTGGCCGGCCTTCATCCGGCGCAGCACGGGGATGAGGAACTTGCCGGCCACGGCCGACAGCACAAAGGAACAGAGCGCGGCGATCAGAATTCTCATATTTTCAACCTCCTGGGGAAAGTCCCGAAAGGGGATTATATCACGGCCCACGGGAAACCACAACCGGAGAAATCCACAGATTGCGGACATAGAGCCTCATTTTTTCCCAAACAGCCTCTGCCGGGCGAAGTGATCGGCCACCACTTCCCGCTCATCCAGGTGGCGGTGCTCCTCCCCTACCTCCTGGTAGGTCTCGTGGCCTTTCCCCGCCAGCACCACCACGTCGCCGGTGGCAGCCAGGTCCAGGACCCGGTGGATGGCCTCCACCCGGTCAGGCTCCACTACCACGGGGGTGGTCGTCCCCTCCATGCCCCGGAGGATGTCGCCGATGATGGTCTCCGGGTCCTCGGTGCGGGGATTGTCGGAGGTCACCACCACCAGGTCGGCCAGGTCCGCCGCGATGGCCCCCATCACTGGCCGCTTGCTCCGGTCCCGGTCACCGCCGCAGCCGAAGAGGCAGAGTACCCGCCGGTCGGTGAGGTCCCGGACGGTGGTGAGGATGTTCTCCAGAGCGTCTGGAGTGTGGGCGTAGTCGATGATGACGGTATAGGCTGCCGGTACCGGCACCACCTCCACCCTGCCCTTGACCCCCGGGGCCGACCGGAGGGCAGTGACGATCGCCTCCATGCCGATGCCCAGGTTCAGGGCGCAGGCAATGACGCCCAGGGCGTTGTAGATGGAAAAGCCGCCGGGGATGGGTAAAAAGATCCGGCCGATGGTATTTTGGGCCACCGCCTCAAACTCCACATGGCTGGGATAGAGCCGCAGGTTCTTGGCCACCAGGTCGGCCCGGTCCTTCCGTTCGGAGTAGGTGAAGACGGGGCAGGGCACATGTCCGGCGTACCATCTCCCCGCCTCGTCGTCCAGATTGAGGATGGCCAGATCGGTCTGGCGAAACAGCAGGCCCTTGGCCGTCCGGTAGGCCTCCATAGTGCCGTGGTAGTCCAAGTGGTCCTCGGTGAGGTTGGTGAAGATCCCCACGGCGAAGCGGATGCCAAAGGTCCGCCGCTGGTCCAGGGCGATAGAGGAGGCCTCCATCACCACGTGGGTACAGCCGGCGTCGGCCATGGCCCGGAGGAGAGCCTGGAGCTCGTAGGACTCCGGGGTGGTGCGACTGGAGGGGAGCACCCGGTCCCCGATCAGGTTCTGGTTGGTGCCGATGAGGCCCACCCTGGCCCCTAGGGCGCTTTCCAGCACCGCCTTCAAAAGGTAGGTGGTGGTGGTCTTGCCGTTGGTGCCGGTAACGGCCACGCAGGTAAGCTTTTCCGCCGGATGGCCGAACCAGTTGGCCGAGATCAGCGCCAGGGCAGCCCGGGGGTCCTCCGCCACCAGCCAAGGGCCGGGGAAACCAGGGGCCCGGCGGCAGAGCACCACCGCCGCGCCTTTTTCTAGGGCCTCAGTGATGAAATCCTGACCGTCGGCCTTGTAGCCCGGCAGGGCCGCGAAGAGGTTCCCTGGCACCATGGTGCGGGTGTCGTAGCTGATGCCGGTGATCTCCGTGTCATCTTTCCACGTCCCGCCCGTCAGGGGCACTCCCTTCAACAGCTCCTCCAGTCGCATGACGCGCCTCCCTCACTTAATGGATGTTGGAGATATTTCCGTTGGCGGCGTAATCCTGCACCGCAGTATCCATGAAGTGGACCTCCACCACGGTGCCCGGGTCGACCATGGTCCCCGCCGCGATGGACTGCTCCGTGGCGATGGTGGTATCGGAATAGTCAGTGACGCCGATGGGCCGCATATACAGGCCCAGCTTTTCCAGTGCCTGCTCCGCCGCCGACGCTGTCATGCGGGTGAGGTCGGGGACGGAGACCTGCTCCGTGGGCTTTTCGGCGCCCAGGTAGAGGACCACCTCGCTCTTGCCCGGGATGGAGACGCCCTGTGCGGGGAGCTGGTCGGTAACGGCGGTGCCGTCGCCCACTACCCGGTAGCCTAGACCCTTGGACTGCAGGAGCTTGATGGCGTCGGCCTGGCTCAGGCCCACGGCGTTGGGCACCACCACATCGGCGTAGGAGCTGTCGCTGTATACCTTCTCCACACCCAGGTAGTCCAGGATGTCGGCGATAAGGGAGCCGGCGGACAGGGCTCCCATGTTGCCGCCGCTGATGTAGAAACCGTGGGAGGTATAGTCGCTGCCCGGAACCACGGGGGTGGGGCTGTCGAAAGCGATGAGGACCACGATCTGGGGGTCGTCGGCGGGAGCCACACCCAGGAAGGAGACGATGAGGTCGCCGGTGTCCTCGTCTCGCTTCTCGGAGGTACCCGTCTTGCCACCGATGCGGTAGCCCTCCACATTGGCGTTTTTACCGGTGCCGCCGTTGACCACGCCGTAGAGCATCTCCCGGACCATGGCGGAGGTGGATTCGCTGACCACCTGCCGGACCTCGGTGGGCTCGGTCTGCTCCACCACGTTGCCGTCCTGGTCGGTGAGGGCCTGCACCACATAGGGCTGCATCAGATGTCCGCCGTTGACGGCGGCGCTGGCGGCGGTGATGAGCTGGATGGGGGTGAGACGGAAGGTCTGGCCGAAGGAGGCGGTAGCCAGGGAGACCTCGCCGTAGATGCCGGTGAAGTAGTCGTGGGTCCACACCAGGTTGGTGTTGTCGGCCTCCCCCTGGATGTCGATGCCCGTCTTGCCGATGATGCCGAAGTCCAGCAGGTACTGGTAGAACTTCTCCGCCCCCAGGGCCTGCCCGATCTCGATGAAGGCGGGGTTGCAGGAGTTGGCCACCGCCTGGGCCAGAGTCTGGTCCCCGTGGCCCTCGTGCTTGGAACAGCTGATGCGCCGGTCAGCCACGATCTTATAGCCTGGGCAATAAAAGTGAGAATTCTGGTTGACCACGCCCTCCTCCAGGGCGGCGGCCAGGACCATGATCTTGAAGGTGGAGCCGGGCTCGTAGGTGTCGGTGACCACCCGATTGGTCCACTGGGTGTACTGGGCCTCCTGAAGTGCCTCGGCATAGGCGTCCTCATTGGCGGAGGGATCGTTCTTGACCTTTTCCAGATAGGCCGCCAGGACGGGATCGGTGACGCTCCTGGGTTGGTTGAGGTCGTAGTTGGGGGAAGAGGCCATAGCCAGGATGGCCCCCGTCTTGGGGTTCATGACAATGCAGAAGCCACCGTTTCGGACCTCATAGGAGGTGATACCGTCGGCCAGGGCCTTTTCACAGTAGCTCTGAATGGTGGCGTCAATGGTGAGCTGGACGTTGAGGCCGGGCTGGGCATCCACATAGCTCTCGTAGCTGGAGAGCATCTCAGTGCCGTCGTTTTTCTTGGCGGTGACCACCCGGCCCGGCTCCCCCGCCAACAGGTCCTCATACTTGGCCTCGATGCCGTAGGCGCCCCGGTTTCCATCATTGACATTGACCCAGCCGATGACCTGGGCGGCCAGGGAGCTGTAAGGATATACCCGCTTGGTATCGGGTAGGAGATAGACGCCGGGATAGAGGCCATTTTCCTCCTGGAAGGTGCGCACGGCAGTGGAGATATCGTCGTCCACCCGCCACTGGAGCACCTCATACTGAGAGCCGGTGTTCTCCATGCGCTTGAGGATGGTATCGGTCTCCACCCCCAGGATCTCCGCCAGGCCCTCGGCCACGAACTCCTGATAGCGACCGGCCATGGCGGCACTCTCGGCATCGGTGAGCTCGTCGCCCTTGGCGGCCTTCTTCTCCCCCGACTCGGCCTTGGTCTCCTCTGCTGCCAGGATGTCCTTCGGGGAGATGACCACATTGTAAACGTCGGTGGACACCGCCAGGATATTCCCCTGGGAGTCATAGATGGTACCTCTGGGGGCGGTGACCAGCATATCCCTGGTCTGCTGGCTGATGGCCTTCTCCTGGTAGAAGCGGTAATCCACGATCTGGATCTGCCACAGCTTCCATAGCAGGGGAACAAAGGCCAGCACCCCGAACACCGCCATCAGGAAGATGGTGCGCCCCAGGATGGTGCGATTCTGGCGGCGGTCGGCGCCGCCTGTGCTGTTTTTGCGCTCTTTCTGTGCCATGCTGGTCTCCTTATCCTCCGGATGATGAACAAGGGCGTAAGAAAAGCTCTGTTTTCTTACGCCCTTTTGTTCTCTCTATGGCCCGCTTCTCTCCCACTGTATGCGTGGGCTCAGCGGAAATATGACAGTGCGCTGTCGATCATCCCCTGCACCGTAGCCAGGAAACCCGTGCCCGTGCTTTCCTGGTCGTAGTGGACCACACTGTCGGCTTCGGAGAGATCCAGGGTATAGATCTGTCCCGCCGCAGGCTTGACCATGCTCCCGTCAGCGGTCACCTTTTCCTCAATGGTACTGGGGTCAAAGGCCAGCTCGTACTGGGCCATGAGCTTGGCCTCCTCACTCTGGAGGTCGGAGAGCTCGCTCCGCAGGGAGACCACCTCGTCGCTGACCATGGTGAGCTGCACGGTGCTGAGCATGAGCAGCACGGCAAAAACGCCCACCGCCAAGAAGCCCACCACCGCGAAGACGGAGATCTGCCCCGCCTCCCGGACCCGTACCTTGGGCCGGGTGAGGGCCCGCTCTCTGGGACGGACCTTGGGCTGGGGGCGAAGGACCTCGGACCCGCCCCGCTCCTGAGGACGGGCGGCGGGCTGGGCATAGGCCAGGTTTCCATAGGTACCACGCGGGTGGTCATATCTGCTTTTTCTCCTGGCCGCAGCGCTCGCCATGCAGGTCACTCCAATCTCTTTCGTGTTGGGAGCGCAGCGCTCCCTCCCGCCCCTTCAGGGGCGCCTCTCTATCGCTTCTCCGCCACCCGCAGCTTGGCACTGCGGGCGCGGGGATTTTCCTCAATCTCTTCCGCCGTGGGCAATATGGGCTTCCGGGGCGTCAGCGTGATCTGCGGCTTCTTGCCGCACACGCACACTGGGAAGTCCGGGGGGCAGGTACAACCCTTGGCGAATTCCGCCAGGGCGTTTTTCACGATACGGTCCTCCAGGGAGTGGAAGGAGATGACGCACAGCCGGCCTCCCGTGGAGAGCCGGGGCACCGCCGCCCGGAGCATCCGGTCCACCGAGGCCAGCTCATCGTTGACGGCAATGCGGATGGCCTGAAAGCTCCGCTTGGCCGGGTGCTGCTTTTCCCGCAGGGCCTGGGCAGGCATGGCGCTGCGGATCACATCCACCAGCTCCAGTGTGGTACTGATGGGCGCCTCTGTCCGCCGGCGCACGATAGCAGCAGAAATTTGAGGGGCATACCGCTCCTCACCATACTGCCACAAAATCCGTCTTAACTCTTCCTGAGACCACTCATTCACCACCGTGTGGGCAGTGAGGGTCTCTGAACGATCCATCCGCATGTCCAGCGGCGCGTCGTGCATATAGGAAAAGCCCCGCTCCGGGTCGTCCAGCTGAGGGGAGGACACCCCAAGATCGAAGAGCATGCCGTCCACTCCGGAGATTCCCCGCTCGTCCAGCAGTTCGGCCAGATCGCCGAAGTTGCCATGGATGAGGGTCACCTTGTCCATGTGGCCGGCCAGCCTGTCCTGCGCTGCATCCAGAGCCGCCTGGTCCCGGTCGATGCAGATCAGCCGGCCGGTAGTGAGGCGGGAAACGATCTCCCGGGAGTGACCTGCCCGACCCAGGGTCCCGTCCACATAGGTCCCCTCGGGGCGGATCTTCAGCCCCTCCAGACACTCCTGTAAGAGCACTGGCTTATGGATATAGGTCACGGCGGCACGCCTCCCTCTGTCTTACAGCTCCAGGGAATCCATGAGCGCCGCCATCTTCTCGGGCGTCATTTCCTCCTCCTCGGCGTTCCAGCGCTCCGCGCTCCAAATCTCCGCCCGGTCGTGGACGCCGATGATCACCACTTCCTTCCCCAGGTCAGCGTACATCCGCAGCCTCTGGGGGATGACAATGCGTCCCTGGCTGTCCGGAACGCATTTCACCGCGTTGGCAAACAGAGAGCGCATGGCTTTTGACTTGCTAATGGGGAGGGAGGAGAATTTCTCCGTAAAGCGGTCCCAGCTCTCCTGAGGATAGATGGCCAGGCAGGTATCCACCCCCATGGCCAGATAGAAGGTCTCGCCCAGCTCCTCCCGGAGCTTGGCAGGGATAAACAGCCGGCCCTTGGCGTCGACACTGTGTTCATAGGTGCCGGTCACGCTGCCCAAGCTGTGCCCCTCCCCCCATTTCGCTCTACTTTACTCCATTTCGCTCCACCAGTAGTTTCAGTATAATGGTTCCGCCCTAAAATTGCAAGGGTTTATTCCCTCTTTTTTCTCCGAATATCCCAGATATTTCGGGAAAAACCGACCATTTTTTGTAATAAAACATTTGTTCTATTGCGGTTTTGAGCCTGCTCTTTCAGGTCCTTTTTTTGGCATCATTTTGAAAAAGGGTCCGTTCTTTTCCAGAGCGGTGGTTTCTCGGTACATTTTTGCACCGTTTGTGGAAAACTTTTTCCCATCACAGAAGAGGGCAAAAAAGCGGCAGGGCAAATCCACAGATTTGTCCTGCCGCCGTTGATGGAAAATTTTTTATATAAAACGGGACAGGTCCTCGGACCTGTCCCGCTGCAAAGTGCTCTTATTTACTCATCGGCCTCGGCGTCGTAGACGGTGCGGCCACCCTGAGCGGGGGCGCCGCCTCCGGCGGCAGGCTGCTGCACACCAGCCGCCGCCGCCCGGAACCGGGCACGGGAACGCTTGATCTCGTCATAGGCTTCGCTGACGGCCTCCTCGGTACGGCGGA
This sequence comes from Intestinimonas sp. HCP28S3_D6, assembly GCF_052065695.1. NCBI lineage: Bacteria > Bacillati > Bacillota > Clostridia > Eubacteriales > Intestinimonas > Intestinimonas sp. HCP28S3_D6. The sequence goes on along the minus strand of NZ_JBQHTM010000036.1, from coordinate 21,419 downwards.
GGGCATCTTCACAGTACTCGTTGGCGGCCCGGCGCAGCTCCCGGCTGCGGTCCTCGGCCACCTTGATCATCTCGTTGGCCTTCTGCTTGGCCTGGGCGGTGAGCTCGTCCTCAGCCAGCATCTGCCGGGCCTTCTCCTCAGCCTGCTTGCGGATGAGCTCTCCCTCCCGCTTGGCGGAGGCGATATAGTCCGCCCGGGCGGCCAGGAGCTTCTTGGCCTCACCCAGCTCCACAGGGAACTGAGCCTTGATCTCATCCAGCAGGTCCAGAGCCTTGTCCCGTTCAATGATGCACTTATCACTGCTCAGGGGCACACCCTTCGCCTCGTCGATCATGGAAAAGAGCATATCCACCAATTCTTCTACGCCGGTCGCCATCAGACGTCCCTCCTGCTGTCGTTCATTTTCTTTTTCACGTCCTCGATGATCTCCCGCGGGATAAAGTCGGACAGCTCTACACCGTAACGCACCATCTCTTTCACCACGGTGGAGCTCAGGTAGGTATACTTCTCGTTGGAGGGCAGGAACATGGTGTCCACATTGGGGTTGAGCTTCCGGTTTACCACCGCCATCTGTACCTCGCTCTCAAAGTCGGACACGGCCCGGAGCCCCTTGACGATGACCCTGGCCCGGCGCTGCCTGGCGTACTCGGCCAGGAGTACGGAGGATGCATCCACCTCCACATTGGGCAGCTGGGAGACCACCCGCCGGATGAGTTCCACCCGTTCATCCGGAGTGAAAAGCCCATTCTTCTGGGAATTGACCATAACACAGACAATAAGCTTGTCAAAACACAGCGCCGCACGCTTGATGATATTCAAATGCCCCAGAGTGATGGGGTCGAAGCTGCCGGGGTAAATGGCGGTCTTCATGTCGTTTGCCCCCTAATGCGGGAATGGGCTCACACGTCCCTGCGGTAAACGGTGAGCTTGATCTTGCCATAGCGGTAGTCCTTCCCCTTCCGATAGGGCTCAGAAAGCGTGGGCAGGATGGTTTCCGCGGCACTTTCGCAGACCATTATACCATTTTCCGACAAGATGTCAATTCCCGCCGCCGTCTCCAGGGCTTTTTCCAGCAATCCACTGGCATAGGGCGGGTCCAGGAGAATGAGGTCGAATTTCTCCCGGCAGCCAGTGAGGAAAGAGAGGTAGTCCCCCTGGATCACCTTGGCCTGGTCGGTGAAGCCGCATAGGGCCACGTTATCCCGGATGAGGAAAGCGGCCTCCTTTCGCAGGTCCACAAAGGTACAGCTGGCCGCGCCCCGGCTCAGGCACTCGATGCCCAGCTGGCCGGTGCCGCCGAAGAGGTCCAGCACCTTCCGTCCCTCGATGTCAAACTGGATGATATTGAAGAGAGACTCCTTCACCTTGTCGGTGGTGGGGCGGGTCTCCCTGCCCTGGAGCTCCTTGAGCTTCCGGCCCCGGGCCGTTCCTGTGATGACGCGCATGGCGTTCACCCTCCTTTTCGATGCTTCATTGCGGCAGCGGCCCCGCGCCGTCCCAGCGGTAGTGGGTGGCGGTGGCCTCCGGCACATACAGATAGTCCCACTGGTGGTCGGTCTCCCGCATGTGCTCACTCGTCACGTTGAAATAGCGGTGGTGGCCCACCGAGTTGATGTTCCCGTTGCCCACGGTGGGGTCATCCCAGGTCACATCTACGCAGTACCACTCCCCGTCCAGCTTGACCATGTTCCACGCATGGCTCTCCAGGGAGTCAAAAGCAGCCCCCACCACGGTAATGCACTCCACATCACACAAATCCATGAGAAGCTGGAAGGTGGTGGAGTAGCCTAGGCAGTTGCCATAGCCCCCCACCAGGATGCCATAGGGGTCCCGGTAGCCGGTACGGCCGCTGTGGACCGGGTTGTTGTGCACCGTCTGGTCATAGCTGCCCTGCTCCACGATCCAGTCATGGACGGCCAGCTCCTTCTCAAAGTCGGTCATGCCCTCGGTGATGAGTTCCCCCAGTACCTCCCGGCATTTTTCCAGAATGACGGCGTCCTTGTCAGAGAGTCCGTCCGCGTCCCCGATCTCCCAGGCCGCCTTGATGGCGGAGGTGTCGTAGATCTCCATATTGGTGTCATTGGGTTCCATGAAGGGAACAAAACCGCTGGTATCCAGGTCTGGATTCAGGATGGGCCGCCCGGTCTCTGCCGGCGTCTCCGGGGGCGCCGGCGTGGGGTCGGGTTCCGGCGTCGGGGTGGGCTCCGCCAGCTTCTCGGTCTCCGGCGCCATCACCGCCGTGGCCTCCGGCTCCTCAGAGGACACGGGCAGGGCGGTCTCCTCTTCCACCGGCAGTGGAAATTCCCCCGCCAGGCAGGCGTCAAAGCTCTCTTTTGCCGCCTCCGGGTCGTCGCAGACCAACAGGGCGGCATAGCTCCCCCGCTGGAGGACCACCGCCCGCTCCAACCGGTCGGCCTCCTCGGGGGCATAGCCGAAGAAATCCCCCTGCCGCTCCAGCCGGTAGTTTTCCAACGTGTCCGCCGCCGTCTCCGCCGATGCCTCGTCGGCGAGCCGCACCACGGTGACCTCCCGGGCGTCCATCCCCCCGGCGGCATACACCGCCCCCTCTTTCCAGGTCTCCAGTCCGCAGAAGGCGGAGAGGTGGTCGGTGAGATCCTCTCCCTCCAGAACGGGCAGCCCGACCAGGTCATCCTGGCTTTCCACCACCGCACGGGCCAGCTCCGCCACCGTGACATCGGCGGAGACGGGGGTGGCCACCTCCTGTCCGCCGCAGGCGGTGAGGGCAAGGCACAGGCACAGGGCCGGCCAGAGGGCTTTTTTTCCAGCTATGCTCATGGGATGTTCCCCCCTGTTTCTGCCGCCGTTTGGGGATGAAAATGGTCGTAGACCGCCCGGGCGGTATTTTTGGGCACCGCCTCCTCCAGCGCCGCCAGTGAGGCCGCCTTGATGTTTTTGAGGCTCTTGAAGTGCCGCAGGAGCTCATTGCGCCGCTTCTCCCCCACCCCGGGAATCTGGTCCAGGGCGGAGCCCTTCACCCCCTTGGACTGCTGGAGGCGCTGGAACTCGATGGCAAAGCGGTGGGTCTCCTCCTGGATGCGGCCCACCAGTGCAAAGACCGCTGGGATCTGCTGGATGCCGATCTCGCTGCCTGCTGGATCCACCAGGGCCCGGGTGCGGTGGCGGTCGTCCTTCACCATACCAAAGACGGGGATGGAGAGCCCCACCTCCTCCAGCACCCGGACGGCCACCTTGGCGTGGTTCTCGCCGCCGTCGATGAAGAGGAGGTCGGGCAGGTCGCCGAACTTCTCGTCTCCGTCCAGGTACCGGCGGAACCGGCGGGTGAGGACCTGCTCCATGGAGCCGTAGTCGTCGGCGTGGACCATATCCTTGAGCTTGAAGTGGCGGTAGTCCCGCTTCAGGGGCCGTCCATCGATAAAGACGGTCATAGAGGCCACAATGTTGGTGTCCCCGGTGTTGGAGATGTCATAGGCCTCGATCCGTTTGGGCGGCTGGGATAGGCCCAGCATCTTCCCCAGGGCCTCCATGAGCTTGGACTGCCGCTCCTCACGGGAGGTGGCCCGCTCCACCTCCTCCACGGCATTCTTGTTGGCCAGGCGGATGAGGTCCATCTTGGCCCCCCTCTGGGGCGTCATGAGGGCTACCCGGTGGCCGCAGGCCTCGGAGAGCATCCTCGTCACCGGCACCTCGTCCTCAATATCGCAGGGGAGTAAAATCTGCCTGGGCAGGGCGCCCCGCCCGCCGTAGTACTGCTTGACCAGGGCGGAGACGGTGTCCTCCTTGGCCTCCTCCACCGGGGTCTCAATGAGGTCCATGTCCTTGGCAGCCAGGGCGCCGTCCACAAAGTGGAGGACCACAAAGCAGCTTTTGGCCTCCCCCCGGTGGAAGCCCACCACGTCGGTGTCGGACAGGCTCCCCGCCACCACCTTCTGCCGCTTGCCCAGCAGCTCCATGGCGGCGATGCGGTCCCGGAGCTCGGCGGCCCGCTCGAAGCGCAGCTCCTCGGCGGCCTGCTCCATCTCGGCCCGGAGGTCGTCGCAGACCTCCTCGTACTTCCCCTCCAGGAGGCGGACAGCCTGGTCGATGTTCTCCCTGTAACGGCTTTGGTCCATCTCCGGGCGGCAGTAGCCGTCGCACTGGCCCATGCGGTAGTAGAGGCAGGGCCGCTCCTTGCCGATGTCCCGTGGGAACTTCTTGCGGCACTTGGGCAGGCGCAGGGCGGACTGGATGGCCTCAATGATGTCCTGGGTGGCCCCCCGGCTGCCGTAGGGGCCAAAGTACCGGGCGCCGTCCTCCGCCGGCCGGTTTGCCAGGGAAAACTTGGGGTACTCCTCCTGGACGGTAAGCCGGATATAGGGGTAGCCCTTGTCGTCTTTCAGGAGGATATTGTACCGGGGCTGGTGGCGCTTGATGAGGGAGCACTCCAGCACCAGGGCCTCGAACTCGCTATCGGCGATGATGACGTCGAAGTGGTCGATCTGGCTCACCATGGTCCGGGTCTTCTCCGTGTGAGAGGCCAGATCGGCAAAGTACTGGCTCACCCGGTTCTTGAGGGCCTTGGCCTTGCCCACGTAGATGACCTCGTTTTTGGCGTCCTGCATGATGTAGACGCCGGGCTTCAGCGGCAGGCTGTGCGCCTTTTCTTTCAGTTCTTCAAAGGTCAAAGGATAATCACCGCCTTGGGCTAAATCATGGTTTGGATAGCCTGCCGCGCGAGCAGCAGCGAGCCGCGCCGTCAGGCGCGCACAAGTGTTTTGGGCTCTGCCTAAAACCTTGCCGCAGGGGCAATTCACTTGCCCCGAGGATGTGAAATCGCCCCCCAGGGACCCAAAAGCGCCTGCGCTTTTGGGAACAGGCTGTGAGCCTTTTCTTTCAGTTCGTCAAAGGTCAAAGGAAAATCACCGCCTTGGGGCTAAATCATGGTCGGGACAGCCTGCCGCGCGAGCGGCAGTATCAGGATCGTGTCAGCTTGCGGCGCTTCTTTTCCCAGAACCGCCGCTGGTACTTCAGGTTTGCCATCTCGGTCACCCGCCGGCTGGTGGAGAAGTTGCTGGCGCCGCCTACCACGCCGATGAGGGTCATGCCCTGGAGAAACTTGGGCACCAACATGGCGCCAGCCAGGGCCTTGGCCGCCTCCCGCATCTGGGCCTCCAGGTCCACCCAGGGGAACTGATCCCGATCCAGACGCCTTCCCAGCTCGTCTGCCCGGGCGCTGTACGACTGCCGGTCCGGACCGTCAGCTAAGGCGGCACACAGGACTAGCAGGATATAGGAACGCTCCCCTTTGGTGTCATAGGCAAACCCATACCGCACCGCCGTGTGGTAGATGGCCCGGAGCAGAATAGACATGAGAATTGGTATGTCGGGCAGGCCCATCCCCAGCAGCCCTAGCACGCACCCCTCCGCCGTCGCCGCCGCCGTGGTCAGTGTCCCGCTGAGAACGGCGCTCCGGTGAAAGGCGCCCATGCTTCTGGCCCCCGGCGCCTTTTTGATGGCGTACTCCTTGAGATACCGCTCTCCCAACAGCTTTCGGGTCGGGATGGTCCGCCCTAGCAGGCCGGTCCCTCGCTGAAACAGCACCTGGAAAGCGGTATAAAAGGCGATATCCATGGTCTGGATCAGCTTATCCGGCACCCGCTTTTCCGCCCAGGACATGATACGCCCCTTCCGCCGGGCCGCATCCCGCCGGAACATCTGCTCCTCCCGGCGCCGGAGCCGCTCCAGCTGCCGGTCATATTCCCGTGACAGCTCACCCAATGGTATCACTTCCATAAGATCAAAAAAAGCGCCGCATTGCGGCGCTTTTTCTGCAGAGATCGGGTTACTCCGAGAAGTTACTGGAGATCAGCTCGATGAGCGCCTCGACGGCTTCCTTCTCGTCGGGACCGTCCGCGATCAGGTTGATGGCGGTGCCCTTCACGATGCCCAGAGAGAGGACACCCAGCAGGCTCTTGGCATTCACCCTGCGCTCGTCCTTCTCCACCCAGATGGAACTCTTGAACTCATTGGCCTTCTGGATGAAAAACGTAGCCGGCCTAGCGTGGAGACCCACCTGATTGTTCACAACAGCCTCTTTGATATACAATTTGTGTTCCCCCCTCAAACAATGCAATGTTTGCATATCTAGCATACCAAATTTCGGTGAAACCGTCAATGACATTTTGCACAAATTCACGGAGATTCGCAAGAAAAATTCGCTCTTGTGCTCAGTGCGCCGTCAAAATAGACTCATTTTCCCCATTTCCCAGAAAAAACATGGCACTTTTATCCAACTTTAGTCCTTCTCTCTCAAAAAGTCCTTTTTTGGAGAAACATTCAGCGCAGTTCCACCACAGTCACGCCGTCCTCGCCCTCACCGAACCGGCCGGGACGGAAGGATTTGACGTACTTGCTCCGCTTCAGGTGGTCCCGCACCGCCTTGCGAACGGCGCCGGTGCCCTTGCCGTGGATGACCGTCACAGTGTCCAGCCTGCCCATGACGGCGCTGTCCAGAAAGCGGTCCAGCACTAGCAGGGCCTCGTCGGTCATCATGCCCCGCAGGTCCACCTCGGGGGAGGCCCCCAGAGAGCGCAGCTTGTGCTCGGCCCGCTGGGCGATCTGGACGGCCTGCTTCTTGCCGCCGTCGGCGTCCTCCACTACCCGGACCTCCTCTTGCTTGGCGGTGATCTTCAAAATGCCCGCCTGGAGCTGGAGGGAACCGTCCTTGCTAACGGAGATGACGCTGGCCCGGGTGCCCATCTTTACCAGCTCCACCGTGTCCCCCGCCTTGGCGGGCCGGGTGGGTGGCGGTGCGGGCAGGTCCTCGTGGGACCCCAGGGCGTCCTCGGCCTCGTTGAGCTGACGGCGCAGATCGGACCGCCGCTGGTTCTGCTCCAGCCAGTCGGCCTCCTTCTCCTGGCGGCGGCGCATCTCGTTGAGCTCGGCAAAGACCTTGTCAGCGGTGTCCCGGGCCTCCTGGATGATGGCCCGGGCCTCGGCCTGGGCCTTCTCCACCGCCTTGGCCTTCTCCTTCTCCAGCTTCTCCCGGTACTCACGGGCGGTCTTGGCCGACTCCTCCATCTCCCGGCGGAGCTTTCGGGCCTCGTCCTTCTCCTTCTCCATCTGCTGGCGCTGCCGGTCCAGCTGGGTGAGGACGTCCTCAAAGCGGACATTCTCGGCGTCGATGCGGGCGGCGGCCTTGTCGATGATGGCCTGGGGCAACCCCAGGCGGCGGGAGATGGCAAAGGCGTTGGACTTGCCCGGCACCCCGATGAGGAGCTTATAGGTGGGGGCCAGGGTCTCCACATTGAACTCGCAGGAGGCGTTCTCCACTCCCTTGGTGGTCATGGCGTACACCTTCAGCTCGGCGTAGTGGGTGGTGGCGCACACCAGGGCCCCCCGCTCCCGGGCCGACTCGATGATGGCGGCGGCCAGGGCAGCGCCCTCCACCGGGTCGGTACCCGCCCCCAGCTCGTCGAAGAGGATGAGGGAACCAGGGCCGCACTCCTCCAGAATGCCCACTATGTTCACCATGTGGGAAGAGAAGGTGGACAAACTCTGGGCAATGGACTGCTCGTCGCCGATGTCGGAGAGGACGTGGTCAAAGACCACCACGGTGCTGTCATCGTCGGCAGGGATGTGGAGGCCGCACTGGGCCATGAGGGTCAGCAGGCCGATGGTCTTGAGGGTCACCGTCTTGCCGCCGGTGTTTGGGCCGGTGATGACCAGGGTGTCAAATTGGTCCCCCAGGTAGAGGTCATTGGGCACCGCCTTCTTGGGGTCCAGCAGGGGGTGGCGGGCCTTCCGCAGAGTGATGCCCTTCTTGGCCAGCTTGGGTTCGGTACAGCGCAGCTTGTCCGAGAGCCGGGCCCGGGCGAAGATACAGTCGATGAGGATGAGAAGGTCGTAGTCCTGGGCGATGTCCTCCTTGTGGGCAGCGCACTCGGCAGAGAGTTCTCGGAGGATGCGCTCGATTTCCTTCTCCTCCCGGGACTGGAGCTCCCGCAGCTCGTTGTTGGTCTTGACCACCGCCATGGGCTCGATGAAGAAGGTGCCGCCGGAGCCGGACACGTCGTGGACCAGGCCGGGGATCTCGTTCTTGCACTCCGACTTCACCGGCACCACGTACCGTCCGGAGCGCATGGTGATGATGGACTCCTGGAGATACTTAGCCTGGGAGGAGGAGATGAGCTTTTGGAGGATGTCCCGGACCTTGGAGGAGGAGGCCCGGATGTGTCGCCGGATATCGGCCAGCTCGGGGCTGGCAGCATCGGCGATCTCCTCCTCGGAGAGAATGGACCCGCTGATTCGGTCCTCCAAATACCGGTTGGCCTGGAGGGAGGAGAAGAGGTGGTCGATGCAGGTCTTGGCATTTCCCTCCCCGGTGGCGTACTCCTTGGCGGAGCGGGCGCAGCGCAGGAGGGCGGCGATATCCAGCAGCTTCCGGGTGTTGAGGGCGCCCCCCATGTCGGCCCGCTGGAGGGAGGCCGCCACCGGCCGGATGCCGGAGAGGGGCGGAGTGCCCCTGAGGACGATCATGGAGCAGGCGGCGGAGGTCTCCTTCTGGAGGCGCTGGACGTCATCTGGGTCGGTGGAGGGCCGCAGGGCCCGGCACCGGTCCTTACCCTCCTCGGAGGCCGCCTGGGCGGCCAGCAACTCCAGCACCCTGGGCAACTCCAAGGTCTGAATGGATTTTTCAAACAGATCGGTCATGGATGGTTCTCCTTGCAGGTTTTACGATGTATCAGAGCAGCTGGGCCCGGAGGGTCAGCACCGCCCGTCCCCCCACCCGGACCCGGACCCCGTCCGGCCCTTCGGTGAGATGGCTCAAGATCTCAGAGGGCTTGCCCATCTTCTCCCCCTGGACAAAGCGGTTCTCCGCCCCGGCGGCGAGCTTCCCACGGCGGTAGAGGTAGTAGGTCAGGGCGCCGTTGGAGGTGCCGGTGGCGGCCTCCTCGGGGATGGCGTAGAGGGGGGCGAAGTTCCGGCAGTGGGCGGTGGCCTCCTCATTGAGGCAGGGCCAGAACATGTGTACCCCCACCACACCGTACCGCTTGGACAGCTCGGTGACGGCTCCCTCGTCCTGCTGTGCCTTTTCAAGGGCCTCCATGCTGCTCACGGGCAGCAGAATGTCCTGGAGGCCGGTGCTCACCACCATGGGGGCAAAGCCCTCCGGACAGTCCGCCGTGCTCAGGCCGTAGGCAGCGTAGAGCTCCGCCGTCTCCTCAGGGGAGAAGTTCCGGCCCTCCTCCGGCGGCGCCATGTCCATCCACACCGCCTGGTCGGAGACCTGGATGCTCAGCTCCCCCGCCAGGGTGGAGGCCCGGTAGGTGCCCGGCGCCAGGCCCCCGGCCTCTCGCAGGGTGGTGAAGGCGGCGATGGTGGCGTGGCCGCACAGGTCCACCTCCCCCTCGGGGGTGAAGTAGCGCAGGCGGAAGGAATCCGGCTCCACGGGCCGGACAAAGGCGGTCTCAGAGTGCTTGAGCTCGGCGGCCAGGGCCTGACAGAAGGCGTCGGTGAGTTCCGGCTCCTCCGGAGTCAGCAGGACCACCCCCGCCTGGTTGCCGGAAAAGCGCTGGGTGGTAAAGGCGTCCAAGATGTAGAGTTTCACGGCACAGCACCTCCTGGTTGTGGTTGGGCCGCCGGAGCGGCGTCGGTAAGTTGATGATAAAAGTCCAGGGTGCGGAAGCCTCTGTCCAGCTGGGTGCGGAGAAAATCTTCACAGGCGGTGGACATTTTGGCCATGCCGGGGGCGTCCATGGGGAAGGAGAAGAGCCGCTTTGGGTCGCCGTACACCACATGGCGCATGGCGGCCAGACTGGTGGTGTCCAGGGTACGGCTGGCGCCGTCCCCCAGGCCGCAGGCGGCGCAGTGGAGGACCCCTTCTTCAATGTCCAGACGGGGGTCCGCCGGTTCCTCCTCGCCGCAGACGGCACAGGCGTCCAGCAGGGGCTCATAGCCCGCCACACAGAGGAGCTTGAGCTCGAAGGCCGCCTTCACCAGAGGGAGGGCCTTTTTCAGCTTGTCCAGGGCGTAGAGGGAATTGAGCACCAGGGAAAGGAGGGCCTGGTCGGGCCGCCCCTCCTCGGCCACCGCCTCGGCCACCTCGGCGAAGTAGGAGCCCAGGGCCAGCTTGTCCACATCGGAGCGCACCCCCCAGAAGAGCTCCAGAGGCTCGGCCTCATTGAGGGTGAGCCTGTCCCGGTAGTCGAAGAGGGTCATGTCCGACCACACCAGCAGCTGGGCGGAGGCGGCCAGAGGGCTATTCTTCCGGCGGCAGCCCCGGGCCTTCACCGTCCGCCTGCCCCCCTCCCGGGTGAGCACGGTAAGGATCTTGTCCGCCTCTTTGTAGTTGGTCTCCCGGAGGATGAGCCCCTGGGTCTTGATGTGCATAGCATCACCTGTATGTAAGGGGCGCTGAACGCGCCCCTATGCGGTCTTTTCCGCCGCCTCTGCTTCCAGCAGGAGGCGGTAGAGCGAATAGGCCTCCGGCAATCCGGTGGCCAGAAAGAGTTCCCAAAGCATCTGACTGTTCACGATCCATCAGGCCCCCTTTGGGTTTAGGTTGCCTGATGCGCGGACGGTTATGAGCGGTAAATTTTTGTTGGCCGCCGCATCCCCTATTGGAACACATATCGCGGGTCCATTATAGCATCAAGCGCCCCCATCCGCAAGGTGCAATGCACCCCGGTCCGCCGCAATCATCGGTCTTCACGCCGTCTCCGGTCCGGTATTGACATCCTGCTGGACGTATCGTATAACTGGGTTATAAAAAGCCGAGATTTCTGTGAGATTACCGCGCCGATGCCGTGTATATGGATAGAAGGGCCCATCCGAAAAGGAGGGCGCTTATGGAGGACAGCCGGATCGTACAGCTGTACTGGGACAGAGACCAGAAGGCCATTCCGGCCATATCGGAGAAGTATGGAAATTACTGCGGAGCCATTGCCTGGAACATCCTGGGCAGCCGGGAGGATGCCGAAGAGTGCGTCAACGACACCTGGCTGAGGGCGTGGAACGCCATGCCGCCCCACAGGCCGTCGCTCCTCTCCGCCTTTCTGGGCAAGATCACGCGGAACCTGGCCTTTGACCGATACTCCTATCTTCGTGCGGAAAAGCGAGGCGGCGGCGAGCTGCCCGCCATTCTGGAGGAGCTGGGAGAGTGCGCTTCCGGGGCTGGCGACGTGGAGCGGGCCGTGGATGAGCTGGAGCTGGCACGGGCCATTGACGACTTCCTAGCCGCCCTGCCGGCAGCCAAGCGAGATGTCTTCATCCGCCGGTACTGGTACACGGAGCCCATCTCCTCCATCGGCAGGCGCTATGGCATGCGGGACGGCGCCGTGTCCATGACCCTCAGCCGCCTGCGTCAGAAGCTGCGCATCCACCTCATGGAAAGGGGGTTTGAACCGTGAAAAGGGAAAAGCTCTACCGGGCCATCGGAGATATTGACATGAGGTGGGTGGCAGAGTCGGAGCACCCTCGGAAGAAGAAACGCGCCCGGGCCAGGTGGGGCGCTCTGGCCGCCTGTCTCTGCCTCATGGCCGCGGCGCCCCTTCTCCTTTGGGCGCTGAACACCTTCCCGTTTTCTTCCTTCCCAACAGGGGGCGGGAGCGGTCCGCCGAACATCACCATCGACGGCAGGACATTTTGCGTCTCTTCCCATGTGTCCGTCTCCTCCGAGCTGCCCGACGGTTTCGCGCTTGCAGGGGAGACCACTGTGGCGGATTCGGGTCTTGGAGATTGTCCGTACTATTTGAACCCGGACATCCCGGAGTGGGTGTATGTGTACCATGAGGTCAACACCGACGGAACTCTTGACGCTTTGGGACACTTGAATCGGACAGAGCCCCATAAGGCCTATGTGCGCTATGTTGACCGGCAGCTGCGGGGCAAGGACCTGCTCTGCTATCAGGGGGATCTCTATATCTCCATGTGGAGTGCGGACTACTATGGGGACGATCCCGACGTCTCCGAAGCGTATCACGATGAAATGGAGGAAAGATTCGGGGCCAGAATTGAAGGCGACGCTTCGGACGGCTTTGTATCCGTCGGGATCGCAACCTTCTCCGGCGATGACACCATCCCCACCGGGACCCTCTCCAGCAACCAAGGCCAGGCGGAGGTGTATTGTTCCCCCAACGAGCCGGACGTGGCTCTGGTCAGGACCCATTGGTTCACCTCTACAAAGGAGGAGAGCGGAGAGACCAGACACGAGGGATTTGACGTCTATATCCGCTATGACGCGCCCTTGAATGATGCCCCACATTTCCGTCCCCATAAACAAGGAAGGAGCTCTGGCACTGGCACGGCCAAGGCTCCTTCCCTATTTTTTGCGAGAAAACTGGCTCCAAGCGGCGTCTGTGCCCGGTCAGTCCTCCCGGTAACCCACGTCGTGGATGAAGTTCAGGTTATCACGCCAGTTTGCCCCACGGAATGTCCCATTCCGCGGGGACCCCGGATCTGATTTCACTTCCTCGGGGCAAATGAATTGCCCCTGCGGCAAGGTCCGGGCCATGTGGCCCGGACACTTGGACGCGCCGGACGGCGCGGCGCGCCTGCGCGCGCAGGAAAACTGGCCCAAAGGCTGTCTCCGCCCCGGTCAGTCCTCCCGATAACCCACGTCGTGGATGAAATTCAGGTTATCCCTCCAATTTTCTTTGACCTTCACCCAGGTCTCCAAGTAGACCTTGGCTCCCATGAAGGCCTCGATGTCCTTCCGGGCCAGGGAGGAAATTTTTTTCAGCATGGCGCCGTTCTTGCCGATGATGATGCCCTTGTGGCTGGCCTTCTCACAGAAGATGGTGGCGTCGATGTCGATGATACCGCTGTCGATGCGCTCGGAGAACTTGGTGAGCTCCACCGCCGTGCCGTGGGGGATCTCCTTGTCCAGACACAGGAGGAGCTTCTCCCGGATGATCTCGGCGCACACCTGCCGCTCGGGCTGATCAGTGACCATGTCCTCGGGAAAGAGCTGGGGGCCTTCGGGCAGATAGGCCGACAGGAGGTCCAGCAGCTCCTCCACTCCCTCGCCGGTCTTGGCGGAGATGGGGACGATGGCCTGGAAGTCGTGGGCGGCCTGGTAGGTCTGCATGACGGCCAGAAGCTTCTCCTTCTCCACCGTGTCAATCTTGTTGATGACCAGCACGGCGGGGACGCCCAGGGCCTTGATGCGCTCGATGAGCTCGGCCTCGGGGGCACCCACATTGGGGATAGGCTCCACCAGCAGGAGCACGGCGTCCACATCGGCCACACTCTCCTTCACCACTCCCACCATATACTCGCCCAGCCGGGTCCGGGCCCTGTGGAGGCCGGGAGTATCCATAAACACATACTGACACTCCCCCCGGTTGACGATGGCGCAGATGCGGTTCCGGGTGGTCTGGGGCTTGTTGGTGACGATGGCGATCTTCTCCCCCACCAGGGCGTTGGTCAGGGTGGACTTGCCCACATTGGGCCGGCCCACAATAGAGATCATGCCGGATTTTTTGATTTCCATAGGTGATCCTCAACTTTCTTGAGCATTTTAGCTATTTGCTTGTAGTACTGTTTCAGTCCCGGGAGATCCCCAGGGTGTTCAAAATGGCCTCTTCCCGCTCCCGCATCTGGCGTTTCTGCGGGCCCTCGTCCATGTGGTCGTAGCCCAGCAGGTGGAGCACCGAATGGACAGCCAGATAGGCCACCTCCCGCTCGGTGCCGTGGCCGTACTCCTCCCCCTGGGCCCTGGCCCGCTCCAGGGAGATCACCATGTCTCCCAGAGGCACCAGACCGGTCTCCGGGTCGGCATCGGCGTCGTCGGTGGGCGGCTCGCCGGGGGTGAACTCAAACATGGGGAAGCTGAGCACGTCGGTGGGGCGATCCACCTCACGCTGCTCCAGATTGATCTGGTGGATGCCCGCGTCGTCGGTGAGGAGCACATCCACCTCACAGGGGATGGTCACCCCCTCGGCCTCCAGGGCCGCCGGGATGACCCGGCCCAGCAGTTTCTCCCAAACGCCGGTGTCCTCCTCCAGCTCCGATTCGATGATGATGCTGTGCTCCGTGCTCACGGGTCTTCTCTCCTCTCTTGCGGTCACTTCCGCTTGCCCTCTTCGGACTTACGGCGGTGCTCATCCTCCTCATAGGCCTTGATGATGCGCTGGACGATGACGTGGCGGACCACGTCGGCGCCGCTGAGCTTGCAGATGGCGATGTCCTCCACGCCGTTGAGCACCCGCATGGCCTCCTTCAGGCCGGAGATGGTGTCCTTGGGCAGGTCGATCTGGGTGACGTCGCCGGTGATGACGATCTTGGAGCCGAAGCCCATGCGGGTGAGGAACATCTTCATCTGCTCCCGTGAGGTGTTCTGGGCCTCGTCCAGGATGATGAAGGAGTCGTCCAAGGTGCGGCCACGCATATAGGCCAGGGGCGCCACCTCGATGTTGCCCCGCTCCAGGTATTTGTTATAGGTCTCCGCCCCCAACATATCGAAGAGGGCGTCGTAGAGGGGCCGCAGATAGGGGTCCACCTTGCTCTGGAGGTCACCGGGCAGAAATCCCAACCGCTCCCCCGCCTCTACGGCGGGCCGGGTGAGGATGATACGGTTGACCTGCCCCGCCCGGAAGGCGGCCACGGCGGCGGCCACCGCCAGGTAGGTCTTGCCGGTGCCCGCCGGGCCGATGCCCAGGGTGATGGTGTTCTCCTTGATGGCGTCTACATACCGCTTCTGGCCCAAAGTCTTGGGCTTGATGGGCTTGCCCTTGGCGGTGACGCAGAGCACGTCCCGGGCCATCTGGCCGATCTTGTCCTCCTGGCCGGCCTTCACCAGCTGGAGGATATAGCGCACGTTCTGCTCATTGATGGGCTCCCCCCGACCGGCAAGCTCCAGCAGGCCCTGGATGGCCTTGACGGCGTACATCACCGCCTCGGCCTCGCCGGACACCTTCAGGCTGCCGTCTCGGTTCACCACCGACACATCCAGCTCCCGCTCAATGATACGGATATTCTCGTCAAAGGAGCCGAAGAGGGCCGCAGCCTCCTCCAGACGCTCCACGTTGATGGTCTGTTCGATCAAATTCCTTCGCTCCTTGCACGTCCCCGGGGTCTACCCCTGCTGGGTCCCCGGGATGATCTCCCCCACCTGGCCGGCAAAGGTCACCTCACGGCCGATCTGCTCCCGGCACCGGGCCTTCAGGGTCACGGTGAGCAGGCCGCCCCCCTCCCGGACAGAAAAGGAAGTGGACAGGACGCTGCCGTCTTCCCCGATGAGCTCCTCCAGCCGCTCCAATAGCCGCTCCTCCAGCAACGCCTGAGCGGCGGCCGTCTGAATGGCGGTGGGCTGGGTCTCATAGGCCCGATATTCCGTCTTCACCAGGGCCAGGGGCATCTCCCGGCCGCCGGGAAGGGTGAGGATGTGGGTCGTAGTCATTTTATCATAACCAGCTGTGGAAATACTACCCTTTCCAAAAAAATTCACCGTGTGGCCCAGGAGCGTGAGGCTCCACGCCGTCTCCTCCTCACCGGTATAGACCTTGGTGTGGGCCTCCAGGGGGATGCAGGCCTCCAGGGTGCGGTAGGTGGAGGCCCAGACATTTCCCCGGGCGTGGACCAGCCGTTGCCCGGCGTCCACGGTGGCATATTTGGGCTCCTTCAGGTCCACCACTCCACTGATGACCACCTCCCCCGCCAGCACCGCCTGCCCCTCCTGGAAGAGAGCCTGTCCTTCCAGTACCTCCACGTCCTCCAGGACGCCGTCGGCGGCGGCCACGATGTGGGCGGGGGTGGTCTCGTCCCGGAGCTCCGGCGCCGGGCTGCGCTCCCGGACCAGCACCTCCGCCCTGGTGCCGTGGAGGTTCACCGACATCCAGGAGAGGCCCTCAATGCGGCTGAGGGCCTCCTGGCTGATCCGCCGCAGGTCCAGCCCCGGGCCGTAGGCCCCGGGGCGCACCCCCTGCCGGGAGAGCTCCGCCAGGATGACGGCGGAGGGGACGGTCTCATTGCCGGAGACCTCCACGGTGAGGATAAACTGGGAGAGAATACATACCGCCGTCAGAGAGACGGCTAGGCCGATGAGCAGGGCGTACCGATGCCGGAAACCGGCCAGAAAGAAGGGCATTCCCTTCCGCCCCTTGGCCCTGGCCTCACACTGGACCTTCTCCGCCAGTTCCCGCACCCGTCGTGCGTCCCGTCGGGCCACCTTCAGCTCCAGGGTCTGGCTGTCCAGCCAGACCAGGCCCCAGAAGCCCACTCCGTTCTGGGCGCAAAGGTTCAAAAACCGCTCGGGGAAGGGCCCGCAGACGGTGAAGCACACGCTGCCCCGAAGAAAATTGACGATAAACTGCATGCTCGCTCCCCCATTTTCAGGTCAGATCCACCCCGGTGATCTCCCCGGTGATGAGGAGCTCCGAGGCGTTCATGGCCCGCAGGGTCAGGCCGCTCCCCCGGACCTTGATGATGAGCTTCCCTCCGCTGATGTGTATCTCGTCGGTGCCGTAGGCCAGGATGCCCCGGTGGTTCTCCATCCGCAGCTGGTGGTCCCCCAGCAGCTCCACCCGGGGCAGCCCCGCCACCACATCCCCGGGTAGGTCAAAGACCTCCGCCGTCTTTTCCAGCAGGCTCTCCCTGCGCTTCTTCTCCATGGCGCCTCCCCCTTTTGGGGTTATCTATATGAAAAAAGACCGCCCACCTTGCCTGTCCCAGGCAAAGTAAGCGATCCCTTTTCCATTACACCGGCCGTTCCAGGGTATAGCGCCGCAGGGCCCTCCGCCGGGTCTGCCAGTCGGGCATGAGGGCGTCCATGACAGCGTAGAACCCCGGACCGTGGTTGGGGTGGAGGAAGTGGACTAGCTCGTGGAGGGCCACATAGTCCTGGAGCCCCTCCTCCACCGCCGCCAGGGCGGTGTTGAGGGTGACCACTCCCTTGATCCAATGGCAGCTCCCCCACCGGCTGGTCATGAACCGGACCTTCAGTACCGGCTTTTTCACCCCCAAAGGCACCGTCAGGGGATACACCCGCTCCAGGGCGGCGGTCAGCACCGGCAGGGCCTCCCCCTTCTCCGGCGGGACCAGGGGCGTCCCCAGCTCCGTCCGCCGGCGCTGATGCCCCAGTACCCAGGCCGCCCGGCTGCGGACGAAGTCGTCCGCCCTGGCTTTGGACACCCGCCGGGGCACCGACACCGCCGCCGTGCCATCGGACCGGATGCGGAGATTGATGTTTTTGACGCTCTTCACCGTCAGGAAATATTCAATGGGCCCCAGAGGGGTGTCCACCCGGCGCAGTTCCTCAGCCATGGGTCTTTATCCTCCTTTTTCTCGCATGGGACAGGCCCAGTCCCGCATAGTCTCTTCTCTGCGGAGGTGATGTCCCATGTCCAAGCTGCTCTCCCGGCAGGGGGTGCGGGATCTGTGTCTGGGGCTGGGGCTGCTGTGCGCCACCCTGGCCCTCATGTTCTGGCCCCAGGAGTCCATGGAGGCGGCCCGGGAGGGGTTAAGGCTGTGCTACAACGTGATCCTGCCCTCCCTCTTCCCCTTCTTCGTCCTCTCCGCCCTGGTGGTGGACCTGGGGCTGGCAGGCTACATCGGCCGGGCCCTGGAGGGGCTCATGCGCCCCCTCTTCAACGTCCCCGGCGCCTGCGCTTCCGCCTTCGCCCTGGGCTTCGTGGGGGGCTATCCCGTGGGCGCCCGCACCGCCCTCTCCCTCTACCAGAAGGGCATGTGCACCAAGACAGAGGCGGAGCGGCTCCTGGCCTTCTGCAACAACTCGGGCCCCGCCTTCATCCTGGGGGTGGTGGGGGCCGGGGTCTTTGCCAGCAGTAAGGTGGGTCTCCTCCTCTATCTGGCCCACGCCGCCGCCTCGGTGTGCGTTGGGCTCCTCTTCCGCTTCTACAAGCGGGAGGGAAAATGCAGGGAGCGGCGGGCCTCTCCCACCTTCGAGGCGGAGCGGATTACCACCGCCTTCACCGGCGCCATCAAAAATTCCTTCCTCTCCACCCTGAACATCTGCGCCTTCGTGGTCTTTTTCACGGTGGTCATCAAGCTGCTCTTTCTCTCCGGGCTGCTGTCCGGCCTGGCCGGGGTACTGGGCGCACTCCTCTCCCCCCTGGGCTTTTCCACCCGGTGGGCGGAGCGGCTCCTCACCGGCTTTATCGAGCTCACCAGCGGGGTGTGGACCCTCACCGGCGACGGGTCCACATCGGGGAAGCTGTCTATGGCCGCCTTCCTCCTGGGCTGGGCGGGCCTCTCCGTCCACTGCCAGGTCCTCTCCTTCATCGGGGGCAGCGGCCTCTCCGTCAAGACCTACATCGGCGGCAAGCTCCTCCACGGCGGCCTCTCTGCCCTCTTCATCGGGCTACTGCTGCGGTTTTTCCCCCTGGAGGAGCCGGTGGCTGCCTACCTGGCCGAGCAGGTGGAGGGCATTGCCGGGGTGGATTTCTCCAGCGCCCTCACCATCTCCCTGGCCGCTGCCTGGATCATGTGGCTCCTCTTTTTCCTGGCCGCTGCGGCGGCCGTGGGAAAAACCAGTAGAAAAAGGCGCAAAGGCGTAGTATAATGTCCTTTAGCCAGGTTCCCTTTCGGACCCGGCCTATTGGATCAGAGGGGAGCCTTTTGTGATGCTGTTTGAAAAGAAGATCGAACCCCGGTGCGCCTACTGTACCCGCTGCGCTCCCCTGGATGAGGAGACCGTCATGTGCCTGAAAAAGGGCGTCATGCCCGCCGCCTCCCACTGCCGCGCCTTCCGGTACGACCCCCTCAAGCGGGTGCCGCCCCGGCCCAACGCCCCGGACTTCTCTCGGCTGCGGGATGAAGATTTTGTCCTGTAAGTCAGCTTAGCCGTAAAACAGAGGGATCTTCACGATCCCTCTGTTTTTTGTTACAGGAGCCGGGCAGCAAAGGTCTCTGCCGTCTCCAGCTGACCGGGGAGGAGGGGCACCGCCACAGGCGTGCCCAGGGTGGTCTCCAGCACCAGGGCGGGGCGCCGCCGGGGTCCCGGCCCCCGGAAGGCCGCCTCCTTCACCGAGGCCTCCTTCAGCCGATCCCAGGTGAGGTAGACCGTTCGCCGGGCGTAGAAATCAGTGTGGATGGCCACCACGCCCCGGTCCATTTTCCCCACAAAATACTCCGGCTTCTGCTTGCGGAAGGTCTGAAGGCCGTAGTTCCGGCCGGGCACCCACAGGCTGTCCCGGATATTTTCTCCAAAGCGGTAGCAGAGCTTGGAGTTATTATACATGGCGTAGCTGTCTGCCCGAAGCTGCTCCAGAGCCGGGGCGACAGGGTGGCTCGTTCGGGGCCGGTGGTCGGGCGCGTTGCCCAGCAGCAGGTTCAAAACAGGGAACAGCTGGTCCTCCTTGGTCCGGTTATAGGAAAAGCCCGCCGTTAGGGTCTCCCCGCCCCGGTCCAGCAGCACCTCCACGGAGCATTTGAGGAGCTGAATGGTATAGGTCATCCGGGCCACATCCCCGGACCGGACCAGGATGGATTCCACCCCCTGGTCGCCGCCCGCCAGCAGGAGGACCTCCTCCCCCAGCCAGGCCGTCACATATTCCATGCCCTTTTTGTACTGGTGAACTCTTGGGATATAGGTCACGTTCCCCGGCGGCAGTCCTCGGGTCCGCCACACCTCCAAGGCCGGTCGGAACCGCTCCGGTAGCTCCTCCCAGTCATAGATGCGTTTGGGCCAGGACGCTAGCGTGGGGCGTCTGTCCTCTCTGATCGCCATAGATCCTCCTCCTCTCCTCCACATCATACCACAAAAAGACGGCGGACACAGGCCTTTTTCAGGTCGGTGTCCGCCGTCCTATTCATGTGGAATCAGTCCACCAGCTTGTCCAGCTCTTTGATGTGCTCGGTCTGGCTGGCGATCTTATGTCCAGCCTGCTTGGCATAGATACCCACCATGGTCTGGGACTTCTTGATGGCCTGCATGGTGCCGGCGCCGGCCACGCAGCCGCCAGGACAGGCCATGCCCTCCAGCAGGTAGCCGGGATATTTTCCGGCCACGGCGTCCTGGAGCATCTTGCGGCACTCCCGCAGGCCCTCGGCGCCGGTGACCTTGACCTCTTTATCGGGGTAGCGGTCCTTGATGACGTTCACCACGGCCTTGGCCACACCACCGGAGACGGCGAAGTTCCGGCCATCGGTGGAGGCGTCGTTGACGCCGTTGGGGTCCTCTTCGATGTTCTCCAAGTCCACGTGCTTGGCGTCAAAGATGCCGTCCATCTCCTCGAAGGTGAGGACAAAGTCCACCTCGCTGCGGACGCTCTTACGCATGGCCTCCAGCTTCTTGGCGGCGCAGGGCCCGATGAATACTACCTTGGCATTGGGGTACTCATGCTTGATAAGCCGGGCGGTGAGGGTCATGGGGGTGAGGGCCATGGAGATGCAGTTGGCGTGGTCGGGGAAGAGCTTCTTGGCCATCACCGACCAGGCAGGGCAGCAGGAGGTACCCATAAAGGGCAGCTTTTCCGGTACCTCGGCGATGAAGTCCTCGGCCTCCTGGGTGGCGCACAGGTCGGCGCCGATGGCCACCTCAAAGACGTCGGCAAAGCCCAGCTGCTTCATGGCGGCACGGAGCTTGCCCGGGGTGACCTTGGGGCCGAACTGGCCCACGAAGGCGGGGGCCACAGCGGCGTAGACCCGCTCTCCGGACTGGATGGCCCGGATGACCTGGAAGATCTGAGACTTATCGGCGATGGCGCCGAAGGGGCAGTTCACCAGGCACATGCCGCAGGAGACACACTTGTCGTAGTCGATGTCGGCCTTGCCGTTGGCGTCGGTGTGGATGGCATCCATGCCGCAGGCGGTGGCACAGGGCCGGGTCTGGGTGATGATGGCGTGGTAGGCACACACGTCGGCGCAGCGGCCGCACTTGATGCACTTCTCCTGGTCGATGACCGACCGGCCGTTGTAGCGGTCCAGCTTAATGGCATCCTTGGGACAGACCTCCACGCAGGGGTGGGCCAGGCAGCCCTGGCATCCCTCGGTCACCAGCACCCGCTTCTCGGTGCAGCCGTTGCAGGCAAACTTGATGACGTTGATAAGGGGCGGGGTGTAGTAGGTCTCTGGCCGGTCCGCCGCCTCGATGTTGTCGGAAAGGGGGGCGTGCTCCGCCGCGCTCCGGCAAGGCAGGCCCATGGCCAGCCGCAGCCGCTCGCCCACGATGGCGCGCTCCAGAAATACGTCGTTGCGGAAGTTGCCCACCTCGCCGGGGATGATCTTGTAGGGCAGGGCCTCGATCCGCTTGTCTACCGGCCACTCTGTATGGTAGGCCATCCGGGCCACCTCCCGGAAGATCCGATGCCGGATCTCCTGGATCCGGGTCTCTACTCCTCTCATGAAACCTTCGTCCCTTTCACTTTTAATTGGCACTACCAGCATACCGCAAATCGCTTTTCTTGTAAAGCACCTGAATATGAAAATCTTGCCCCGTTTCCTGCGGCATTCATACGAAGGCTCCCCGGGGCGGCTGTTGCGGGCGGGGGGGGCGGTTT